>JBEGJL010000367.1:0-4787 GCA_041184605.1 Pseudomonadota bacterium | reverse complement strand
TTTCAGGCAGGCCACCCAGCCAATAGCGTAAGTTTCTCTCAAATTACTGCCAATCCAGATTTTTCATTAATGCATCCCGCGTTAAATTAATAGAATTTTACACTTATTGCACAACCAGAATGGACAAGTAATAACCAATAGGTAAAAGGGGATTACTCAACTCAAATTGGGGACCCAATGTCATGAAATCTGCCTTGGAGATTGTCGCCTACACAAATTCGACCGAGACCGAGGGCACCATAGCCCTGCTTGAATTGGCTATTGCCACGATGAGCCGAACTGGCTTTCTCGAATGTGCCGAGCTGGCCGACCAAGTTCTTGATCAATTTGTCGAAGAGACAGTCCGCCGGATGAAGTCGAAACCGACTCTCCACGATGCGACCAAGCACTGATTGCACAAAGGGATTTGGCTGTTCGACGCTAAACTTGCGGCAGCTAAACCTTAACAACCTGGTGCGCCCGACGGGATTCGAACCCATGGCCCCCAGATTAGGAATCTGGTGCTCTATCCTGCTGAGCTACGGGCGCCCTCGCTTTCTTTAGGGCGCGGCATTGCCGCTGGCAATCAATTCGCCTGGTCTGGCGGCACCACCGGGAAAGGCAGCGGCATGACCGCGACCCCTTCCTCCAGCAGTTCCTTGGCCTCTTCCAACGTGGCCTTTCCGTGGATCGGCTCCGCCTCGCGTTCGCCATAATGAATTGCCCGACTTTGCTCGGCAAAGTCCTCGCCCACCCACCGCGATTGCTTGAGCGCTTCGGCCTGCATCCTGGCCAGCGTTTCCATCACCGCCACAGCTTCGGGCGGGAGGCCCGCGGCGATTGGCGCTGGCTTGGCTGGCGCCACCAGCTGGTTGCCCTTTTTCGGCACTGCGGGGGCCATTGGCGCCTTCTCTACCGCGGTCGTGCCGCAGTGTGGGCAATCGAGCAGTCCACGCTGCTGCTGGTCAGCAAAGGCATCGGACGAGGCAAACCACCCTTCAAAGCGGTGCCCGGCAGGTTGGCAGATCAGGTCGAACACGATCATGGCGCGGCCTATGTGTGTATTGGCCGCCGGTTGGCAAGGCTGGGCAATTGCGAACGGACCTCGGCAATGCGAGCCGGATCGATTTCAGCAAAACCGAGCCCGGCTTCTTGCCCGCCCATATCGAGCAAGACTTCACCCCATGGATCAATGACCAAACTGTGCCCATAGGTTTCCCGGCCATCTGCGTGTTTGCCCACTTGTGCGGCAGCAATAACGTAGGCGCTTGCCTCGATCGCCCGGGCGCGTTGCAGGATGTGCCAGTGCGCCGCCCCGGTCGGTCGCGTGAAGGCCGCGGGAATGGCGATCGCATCGCACCGCGCCTGCCCCAGCGCCTCAAACAGGGCCGGAAACCGCAAGTCATAGCAAATGGTTAGACCAAGGCGGCCAAGAGGCGTGTGATCAGCCGTCACGACCCTTTCACCCGGTGCATAGGCGTTGGATTCGCGCCACGATTCACCGGTGGCCAGATCAACATCGAACATGTGGATCTTGTCATAGCGTGCGACAATCGCGCCGGAGGGATCGATCAGGAAACTGCGATTGGCCCAACGGCCATCTTCGCGGGCAACCGCCAGGCTGCCCAGCGCGACCCACACCCCTGCCCCGGCGGCGGCATCGCGCACCGCGCTGAGCACTGTGCTATGGTCCTCGGGAACGATATGCCTCCCGCCGCGCACCCGGTCGCGATCCAGCAGGCCCGACATCTCGGGCGTGAACATCATGCTGGCCCCGCCACTTGCGGCTGCACCAATCGCGCTGACCAGCTTTTGCGCATTGGCCGCCGGGTCGATCCCGGTGGTCATCTGCAAAACGGCGATCCGGGCCATCAGGTACCGTTACAGGCCAAGCAGCGGATCAAGCTTGCCCGCAGCATCCAACGCATGGATATCGTCGCAGCCGCCCAGTGCCCGGTCATTGACCAGCACCTGCGGAACGGTGCTTGCCCCCGGGACCCGGCGCACCATTTCCTCGCGTTCCTTACCGCCGAAAGTAACATCGATCTCGATATAGGAAACGCCCTTGCGATCCAGCAGCCCCTTGGCGCGGACGCAATAGGGGCAACCCCACTTGGTATAGATCTCCACTTTCGGCGCAGACATGGCGGCTCCTCTTGAAACGCGCTTCGGCTAACATACATCGTGGTCGGTGTCATGGTCCGCAAGGGGATGATGCCAAGCCGCAGGACGCCTTGATGGGTCCTGCACAAGCCAGAATTGCTCATCGGAGGATTTTGTCATGAATCGCTTTGATTTTACCCCCTATCGCCGCACCATGGTTGGGTTTGACCGGCTGTTTGACCTGCTGGAAAACCACAACCGCCTGAACAGTGGCGATAATTACCCCCCCTTCAATATCGAGCGCCGCGGCGAGGAAAGCTATCGCATCACGCTGGCGGTAGCCGGGTTCAAGCCCGCCGATATCGAGATCACGGCCCAGCAGAACCTGCTGGTCGTCCAGGGCCGCAAGGGTGAAGAGCAGCAGGCCGGTCAGTTCCTTCATGTTGGGATTGCCCAGCGCGGCTTTGAGCGCCGGTTCGAACTGGCCGACTATGTCCGCGTCGAATCCGCGAATCTGGAAGATGGCCTGCTGATCATCGATCTGGTCCGCGAAGTGCCCGAAGCGATGAAGCCCAAGAAGATCCCGGTCGGCACGCAAAAGGCCCTGACCGTGGTCAGCGATGCGACTGACGAGAGCAGTGCAGCCGCTTGACGCTTAAAGGTTTTTGGTAATTTGGGGGTGAGGCCTGACGGCCCCACCCCCGCGACGCTTGCGCGCCGCCCTGTCGGGTCAAAATCGTCCGGGTCGCAATAGACGATCCGACTTACGACAAGCCCGAAATTCGCTGCCTGCGCAAAGCCGAGCTAGGGTAATCACTAGGCCCAATGCAAGCGCAAAATTAGCGATTGTATAGGGTAAATTAACTAAAGGCTCAGACCAGCCGGGCCTGCTGCACCGCGGCGGCAATAAAACCGGCGAACAACGGATGTGGCTCGAAGGGTCGGCTCTTCAATTCGGGATGGAACTGAACGCCGATAAACCACGGGTGATCCGGTCGCTCGACAATTTCTGGCAAAAGCCCGTCGGGCGACATGCCTGAGAACACCAGACCACCCTGCTCCAGCGCATCGCGATAGGCTGAGTTGACCTCATACCGATGGCGGTGACGCTCCGAGATTGTTGTCGCGCCGCCATAGACCGCCGACACATGGCTGTTCGCGCCAAGCTTCGCCTCAAAGGCACCAAGCCGCATGGTTCCACCCAGATCGGTATCGGCACCGCGTTGCTGCAACCCTTCCGGGCTCATCCACTCGGTGATGATCCCCACCACCGGTTCGGCCGGCTCGCCAAATTCGGTCGAACCTGCCCCCGCAATCCCGGCCGTGTTGCGCGCGGCTTCGATGCAGGCCATCTGCATGCCCAGGCAGATGCCGAAGAAGGGCACCTTGCGTTCACGGGCAAAGCGAACCGAAGCGATCTTTCCTTCCGAACCGCGCACGCCGAACCCACCCGGCACCAGAATGCCATGCATCGGCTCCAGCCGGGTGACGATTTCCTCATCGCCTGCCTCGAACAGCTCGGCATCGATCCACTTGATATTGACCTTGACCCGGTTGGCCATGCCCCCGTGAATCAGCGCCTCGTTGAGGCTCTTGTAGGCATCGGGCAGGCCGACATACTTGCCAACCACGCCAATCGTAACTTCGCCTTCCGGATGCTGGTAGCGATCGACAATATCCATCCAACGCGAAAGATCCGGCGCCGGGCTGGTCAGGCCGAAGTGGTGCAGCACTTCAGCATCCAGCCCTTCGGCGTGGTATTGCAGCGGCACGGCATAGATACTGCTGGCATCAAGCGCCTGGATTACCGCTTCCTTGCGGACGTTGCAAAACAGCGCGATCTTGGCCCGCTCGTTCTCAGGCAGCGGATGTTCGCAGCGGCACAGCAGCACGTCAGGCTGCACGCCAAGGCTGGTCAGTTCGCGAACCGAGTGCTGGGTCGGCTTAGTCTTGAGCTCGCCCGCGGCCGAAACATAGGGCACCAGGGTGACGTGGACCGAACAGAACCGCTCACGCCCCAGTTCGTTGCGAAGCTGGCGAATCGCTTCGATGAAAGGCAGCCCTTCGATATCACCGACGGTCCCGCCGATTTCGCAGAGGACGAAATCGAGGTCATCCGTATCAGCCAGGGCGAACCGCTTGATCTCATCCGTCACGTGCGGAACGACCTGGACCGTCGCGCCGAGGTAATCACCGCGGCGCTCCTTGGTGATGATGTCACGGTAGATCCGACCTGAGGTAATGTTATCTGCCTGGCGCGCGGAAACGCCGGTGAAGCGTTCATAATGACCCAGGTCGAGATCGGTTTCCGCCCCGTCATCAGTCACATAGACTTCGCCGTGTTGATAGGGACTCATCGTCCCCGGATCGACGTTCAGATAGGGATCGAACTTGCGGATGCGGACCTTGAATCCGCGGGCCTGCAGCAATGCTGCGAGGCTTGCCGCCATGAGACCTTTGCCAAGCGAGGAGACCACGCCGCCGGTAATGAAAATGAACCGCGCCATGGGAGTCGGGCCTTAAGCAATGAATGGGGGAACGGGCAAGCGCTGCTTGCCGCAATCCACAAGTGAAATGGAACAGCCCGGCGAAAACCGGGTCAGAGCTTACCGCTTGGCATGCGCTACCGGCGTTGCAGCAGGCGCAGCGGCCGGACTGGCTGCCGGCGCGGCCAGCGGATCGGCACTGACCGGCGGACCGGCAGG
>JBEGJL010000366.1:0-3037 GCA_041184605.1 Pseudomonadota bacterium | reverse complement strand
CCAACTTCAGCTCAATCGCGATCCAGATGGCGGTGACGGGCAGCTTGGCGCCTGAACAGCGGCCGGTGATCGCGCGCCTTGGCTTCAAGGCCCTGATCGCAGGCAGCCTGTCCAATCTGATGAGCGCGGCGCTGGCGGGCCTGTTCCTCAGCCTGTAATCGCTCCGATGTCGATGGAAAGCACGGGTTTCCGCGAATAGCCTGACGAAATCGCTTTGGGCAGTCAGCGGGCATGCCCGCGCTGCTCGTCTCGACCGCCGCCCTGTTCACGCTCTGCGCCGCGGGGCCGCGGCAAACATGCGTGGTCGATGGCGATACCTTCTGGCTGGCCGGAGAAAAGATCCGCATCGCCGACATCAACGCCCCCGAAACGCATCAGGCCCAATGCCCCGCAGAACGGCAATTAGGGGAGGCTGCCAAGCTGCGACTGCTGGCGTTACTCAATGCCGGTCCGGTCTTGTTGGTGGATATGCCGCGCAGCCGTGATCGCTATGGCCGGCGCCTGGCCATCGCCACCCGGAACGGAAAAAGCATTGGTGCACGGTTGGTTGCCGAAGGGTTGGCCGAACCTTGGCGTGGACGCCGCTCAAGCTGGTGCTAGACCTTAAAAACTTGCAAGGTTCGCCAAACTGCAAAAGTGGAGACTGAGATGCTGATCATCGAAGGCTGGCTGAAGCTGGCAACCGGCGAGTTCGACAAGGTAGCCGAGGCAGCGCGGACCATGGTTGCAGAAACCCTGAAGGAAGAAGGCTGCCTGTCCTATGCTTTTTCCCGCGATATCAACGACCCGGACCTGATCCGCATTGCCGAGCGCTGGGAATCGTCGGAGGCACTGGCCGCGCACGGGCAAAGCGAGCATATGGCCGCTTTCAACGCAGCGATGGGCAGCATTAAGCGCGAGGGTGCCGAACTGTGGCTCTATACTGGTGAGCCTATCCGCCAGCTGATGTGAATCAGATCCCGGCCCACCACTGGTAACCGCGGTTGTCTTCCCAGAAACCGCCCTTGCCACCGTAAAGCCCGGCCAGGCTGTCACGCAGTTCGATCCGCATGATGTACTTGGCCTGCTTGTAGCCCAGCTGGCGCTCAGTCCGCAGGCGGATGGGCGCGCCGTGGGGTTCGGTCAGCGGCGCGTCATTCATCCGCCAGGCCAGAATGGTCTGGGGATGGAAGGCTTCGACCAGGTCGATCGATTCGTAATAGGGCTTGCCCTCCAACTTGTCGGCGCAGTGGAAGACGACATAGCGCGCACCGGGCATCAGCCCGGCTGAACTGAGGATCGCGCCCAGTTGCGGCCCCTGCCACTTGCCGATCGCGCTCCACCCTTCAACGCAATCATGGCGGGTGATCTGGCTGCGCTGCGGCATCGCCTGCAGGGCCGTAAGCGGAAGGGATAGCGGGCGATGCACCAACCCATCAACAGTAAGTGCCCACTGCGCAAAACCGTTGGCCAGCATGCTGCGATAGGCCGGATCGGCAACCATCAGGCTGCCATTGGCCTTGAACACGGGGGACATGTCCGCCTCGGTAAATTCGCGCGCCAGACTATCGCCAATGATCGCTCGCTGGGTCAGTTCGTGGAGACGGCCGACCCCGGCAATGGCCCCTTTGAACGACGGACTGTCATTCAGCGCATCGCAGCCTGAAAGCAGTAACCCGCCAGTCCCAACGGCACCCCATTGCAACGCCTTGCGTCGGGTGATGATCATGCGCGCGGCTCCTTTTCCTTGGGTAACCGATACCAACCGGTGATCATGGAGCGGACTTCGTTGATTGGCCCGGCCAGCACGACCATCGCCATGTGAACCAGGAAGAACAGCACCAGCCCCGTGGCGGCGATGAAGTGGATCGATCGCGCGGTCTGGCGGCCGCCAAACAGGTCAATCAGCCAGGGCCAGGCCGCATCGAGCGCGGGTGACATGGCCAGCCCGGTCACGATCATGGCGGGCAGCAGCACGAACAGCACGCCGCCATAGGCGATTTTCTGAAGCACGTTGTAGTTGAGCGCGGCCGCCCCGGTCGGGAAGCGCAGCTGTGCATGCTCAACAATGTCATGCAGGATGTGCCGCGGGCTCCATTCTGCCCGCGTGATGTGGAGCCGCTTTGCGATGTGGCCGCGCAAGAGGCCCCAGACCAGGTAGCCCGTAAAGGCCAGGACCAGCAGCCAGGCAAAGGCAAAATGCCACAACCGCGCATCGGCCAGGCTGTAATGCGAAGGGATCGTCATCCAGCCCGGGAAGGCCGTGTCTTCCAGCGGCGCCAGCACTAGCCACGCGGGATCATGCTCAGAACCAAAGTGCCCCCAGTAGAGCCGCGGATGGGCGTTGAGGATCATCAGCCCGCTCATCAGCATGACCAGGATGGAGAGCGCATTGGTCCAGTGCCACAACCGCGTGGCGAGCGCGTGGCGCCGGACCAGTTCCCCACCCTGCGGCTCGGCATTGACCGGCGGTTCACTGGCACTTTCCATGGGTGACCCTCCCTACGTAGTTTTGCAAAGATACAGCGATTTCCGATAAATACCAGCCTTAGCTTGCCACTCCTGCCCGCCTGTCATACCCGGCATGGCAAGGGAGAGAATTCCGTGCCGCCGGGCCAGCATCGCCATCATCCTGTCACGCCATTCCTGGTTGCCGCCAGCGGCATCGCGCTGTTCAGCGTGATGGATGCCGTGATGAAGAGCGCCAGCCTGCAGGTCGGTGCCTATAACGCCATGCTGTTCCGGTCCGGGTTCGGTGTGCTGCTGTTGCTGCCATTATGGCGCTGGACTGGCGGGCGCTGGCCCGATCGCCCGGCCTTGCGCCTGCACGCCCTGCGCGGCGCGGTCAGTGCCGGGCTGGCCACCAGCTTTTTCTGGGGCCTGGTCCGCCTGCCGCTGGCGGAGGCTATCGCCCTGTCTTTCATCGCCCCGCTGATTGCACTCTATCTGGCGGCGGTGATGCTGGGAGAGAAGATCGGGCGCAATGCAGTGATTGCATCCCTGCTTGGGTTCGCGGGGGTGCTGGTAATTGGCGCTGGCCGGCTGGGCCGGTCTGAAC
>JBEGJL010000365.1:0-2795 GCA_041184605.1 Pseudomonadota bacterium | reverse complement strand
ATCATCATCGCCTCAGCTCGGCCGTTCGGCGACGCTGGCGCTTTGCGCGGCGCGGAAAGCCTTGATCTTTTCGGCCAGGGCCGGATCGGTCGTGGCCAGAATGGCAGCGGCAAGCAGACCGGCGTTGGTTGCCCCGGCCTCGCCAATCGCCAGAGTGCCAACCGGGATGCCGGCCGGCATCTGCACGATCGAGAGCAGACTGTCCTGGCCGGAAAGGGCCTTGGACTGGACCGGTACGCCCAACACCGGCAGGTGGGTCATGCTGGCCACCATGCCCGGCAGGTGCGCGGCGCCCCCGGCTCCGGCGATAATCACCTTGAAACCTTCGGCAGCAGCTCCCTCGGCAAAAGCGACCAGTCGCTGCGGCGTGCGGTGGGCGGAGACGATCCGGGCGTCATAGGTTACGCCGAGCTTGTCGAGCGCCTCGGCGGCGCACTTCATGGTCGCCCAGTCCGACTGGCTGCCCATGACGATGGCTACGGGTGCTCCCATGTCTCAACGCTCCGAAAGGTAATAGCGCTCAAGCGCGGCCAGATTGTCGTCCAGTTCGTAGACAATCGGCTGCCCGGTCGGGATTTCCAGCCCGGTAATGTCCGCGTCGGAAATGCCGGACAGGTGCTTGACCAAAGCCCGCAGCGAATTGCCATGCGCGGCGACCAGGACCACTTCGCCGGCCTTTAGCGCCGGGGCGATGGCCGCCTCGTAATAGGGCAGGACGCGCGCGATAGTGTCCTTCAGGCTTTCGGTCGAAGGGATCGCGATCCCGGCATAGCGCGGATCGGCCTTGAGATCGAATTCCGAGCCGTCTTCCAGCACCGGCGGCGGGATGTCGAAGCTGCGGCGCCACACCTTGACCTGGTCATCGCCATGCTTGGCGGCGGTCTCGGCCTTGTCGAGACCGGTCAGCCCGCCGTAGTGGCGTTCATTCAGGCGCCAGTCCTTCGTTTCGGGAATCCACACGCGTTCGGCAGCTTCCAGCGCCAGGTGCAGCGTGCGAATCGCGCGGGTCTGCAACGAGGTGAAGGCGAGCGTGGGCAGCATGCCCTTGGCCTTGAGCAAGGTCCCGGCGGCGCGGGCCTCTTCCTCACCCTTGGCGGTCAGGTCAACATCCCACCATCCGGTGAACCGGTTCTCAAGGTTCCACTGGGATTGGCCGTGACGAACGAGAATCAGGCGCGGCAAGGGTTTTGCTCCGCAATTGTCTTAGGAGCACCCGCCCCTAGCGGGGGTCCGGGTCTTTGGGAAGGGGCGGATTATCGCCCGAAAGCGCGCGCGCCTGGTCTTTGCGCCGCCGCAGGTTTTCCCGCAGCTTCGCGGCCAGGCGCTCCTCGCGCGAGAGGTTGGCTTCTTTACCCATCGGCAACCGTCCTTCCGCTAACAGGCCCACGCTTGACAAAGCAAGGGGGCACGGCCATTAGCGCGCCCCTGCCCGGACCGGCCTCGCGCCATCTGGGCCATCCGAATGGTTGGCTGCTGTAGCTCAGTGGTAGAGCGCATCCTTGGTAAGGCTGAGGTCGGGAGTTCAATCCTCCCCAGCAGCACCATTCGAAAATCCCATGTTCAAACGGCGAGCAGGTCCCCCCATTCCGGGTGGCGCTTGAACTGTGCAGCAACATAGCTGCAGACCGGGTCGATCTTGAACCCGTGGTCGCGGGCATCGGTAATCAGCGCCTCGACCAGCCTGGCGGCCACGCCGCGGCCGCCAATTTCCGGCGGGACCAGCGTATGTTCGGCTGCGCGGATATCACCCTTCATCACCCAGGTCAGCCGTCCGATCGAATTCGTGCCCGACACATGAGCATGGTATTCTCCAACGCGATCTGAGCCGTGGCGGGTGATAGTTACTTCGGCCATGTCCTGTTCCTGATGCTTGACGGAGCGCGCCGCCGCCATAATGCGCAAGATATGGCCATGCAGTTCCTTTCCGACAATGCCGCTTCGGTCCATCCCGCGCTGTGGCGCGCGATGCAGGCGGCGGACACCCCCGATTCGCCATACGATGGCGATGCGCTCAGCCAGCGCCTTGACGCGGCCTTTGGCGAAGTCTTTGGCAGAGATTGCGCAGTGCTGTGGGCGGCTACCGGGACTGCGGTGAACTGTTTGGCCCTGGCCACGATGGTTCAACCGCACGGCGGCGTGGTCTGCCACCGCGAGGCGCATATCGAAATGGATGAGGGCGGAGCACCGGGCTTTTACTTGCACGGCGCCAAGCTGATGCTGGCTGAGGGTGAGGGTGCCAAGCTCACCCCGCAGGCAATCGCCGAAGTGATCGATCCGATCCGCAACGATGTGCACCAGGTCCAGCCTCACGCGGTCTCGATCACCCAGGCCAGTGAATATGGCCGCGCCTATCAGCCGGCCGAAATGGCAGCCATTGCTGCTTTTTGCAGCACGCGCGGCCTGCCGCTGCATGTTGATGGCGCCCGGTTCGCCAATGCCGTGGCGCACTTGGGTTGCAGCCCGTGGGAGGCTTGCCAAGGGGCAAGCGCGCTCAGTTTTGGCATGATCAAGAATGGCGGGATGAGCGCCGAGGCATTGGTCTTCTTCGACCCGGACCTGGCACACGTCGCCCGCTATCGCCGCAAGCGCGCCGGGCACCTGCAATCGAAGGGGCGCTACCTCGCGGCGCAACTGCTCGCCATGCTGGAAGGCGATTTGTGGCTGGAGAATGCCCGCCACGCCAACGCCTCGGCGCAAGAACTGGCGAAGGCTGCCCACGGGCGGCTGCTGCATCCGGTCGAGGCCAACGAGGTGTTCCTGCGGCTGACCCAAGCCGAGCGCGAGGCGCTGCGCAG
>JBEGJL010000364.1:0-7424 GCA_041184605.1 Pseudomonadota bacterium | reverse complement strand
GCTGGATCACTGACCACGGCGGCGGTGACATTGGCGTACAGCGGCACCCGCAGCGCGCCGGGCGGTGTCTTGCCAAGCGCCTCAGCCATGGCATCAGCGGCAGGCTGCATCAGCGGGCAATGGAACGGAGCAGAGACCGGCAGGGCCACGCCGCGCTTGATCTCGAAATCCTTGACCAGGGAAATGGCCCGCTCAATCGCGCCCTTGTGCCCAGAGAGAACGACCTGCGAGGGATCATTGTCATTGGCAACGGTGCAGACTTCGCCTTCGGCAGCAGCCTCGGCAAGCTTCTGCGCCTTGTCGATATCGGCGCCGAGCAGCGCGCACATCGCCCCCACGCCAACCGGCACGGCGGCCTGCATGGCCTGCCCGCGCAGCTTCAGCAACCGGGCCGTATCGGCCAGACTAAAGGCACCCGCAGCGCAAAGCGCAGTATATTCGCCCAGGCTGTGACCGGCGACGAAATCGGCTTTGTCAGCCAGAGCAATCCCACCTTCCTTTTCCAGCACGCGCAGCACGGCGATGGCATTGGCCATAATCGCGGGCTGGGCATTCTCGGTGAGGGTCAGGGCGTCTTCCGGCCCTTCGCGCATGATGGTGGAGAGTTTCTGGTCGAGGGCATCGTCAACCTCCTCAAACACCTCGCGCGCAATGGCGCTGGCTTCGGCAAGATCGACGCCCATGCCGACCTTCTGGCTGCCCTGCCCCGGAAAAACGAAAGCTCGCATGGTGCACTCCCTTAGCTTTGCCTGTGCGCCTATTGTCTGGCGGCTCAGCGGGCAAGTCCGAAGGGAACAATCCTGTTGGCGATATCGTGGCCGATGTCAGCGGAACCAAGGAAGGGAATGGCGTGACGTTCACACCAATAGCGGGCGATTTGCTCAGGTTCTGAACCGAAGGGCCGGTCATTCTCCGGCACCTCGCTTACCCGGCCGAGCCGCAAACCGGCAATGCCGCCGAGGTGCGCGGTGAGATGAAAAAACAGCCGGTCGACGGCGTAGAGATATTCGCAGACCTCTTCCACCAGCACCACATGGCCGGCCAGGCCCGGCATCAGCGGCGTGCCGCAGAGCATGGCCAGGGTCATCAGGTTAAAGGCCACGCGCGGCTGCTCATCCTGCGCAGGCTCCTCACCCGATTTGTCACCCGATAACCAGGCCAGGGTACGACGGACGGCCACCTCGCCATCCTTGCGTCGGATGTCGGCGGGCATTGGCGCATGAATGGGCTGGCCAACCCTGTTGCGATAGAGCCCACCGAGCAGCGTGCCGCCATCGGAATAGCCCAGAAACTGCTTGTTCTGCGCGGCATGATCAAGGCGGGCCAGCGCATCTTCGGCGATCCGCGCCGCACCATAGCCGCCGCGCGCGAACCAGACCGCATCGAAAGCCGGATCGTTGGCGCATTCCACCAGCGCATCGCGCCGCGTCGCGTCTGGCCCGGCGAAGTGCCCCTCGCTTTGGAAGCATTGCGGATGGAAGTGCAACTTGACCCCGGGAAACTCCGCCGCAGCCAGCGCCAGTACGCGGTCTGCGTCTTCCTTTGCAAAGGCGGCGGAGGGGGCACAGATCGCTACATTGGGCATGACGCTTCCTAACCCGGTTGTCAGGCGAGGCAAGGGCGCATACCGGAAGAACCATGAGCGAGCTTACCCAACACCCGTGGTTCTTCTGTGGCATTGGCGGTTCCGGCATGTTGCCGTTGGCGCTGATTCTGAAGGGCCACGGCGCACAGGTGGCCGGCTCTGACCGCAGCCGCGACCAAGGTCGCACGCCCGAGAAATTCGCCTGGCTTGAGCGTGAGGGCTTCACCCTGTTCCCGCAGGACGGCAGCGGCATCACTTCGGCTGGCCAAGTGCTGGTGGCTTCGGCAGCGGTGGAAGATACCGTGCCCGAAATGGTCCGCGCGCGCGAACTGGGCTGTGCACGGATGAGCCGGGCCGAACTGCTCGCGCGCCTGTTCAACGCGGCGCCACGCGGGGTGGCAATCGGCGGGACCAGCGGCAAAAGTACTGTCACCGGGATGACCGGCTGGATCCTGACCAGCGCGGGCCGCGACCCGACGATCATGAACGGCGCGGTAATGAAGAACTTCGCGGCCCCGGATGCGCCGTTCGCTTCGGCACGGGTCGGCCAGGGCGAAGTGTTTGTCAGCGAGGTCGATGAAAGCGACGGATCAATCGCGCTTTATCGCCCGGCCGTTTCGGTGCTGCTCAACGTCAGCCTCGATCACAAGTCGATGGAGGAACTGCGCATCCTGTTCGGGGACTTCCTGGCCGTTGCCGAGGTTGCCGCGCTCAACGCAGACGATCCCGAATGCCTTGCGCTTGCCCCACGCGCCAAGGCCATAGTCCGGTTCGGGATCGACAGCGAGACGGCCGAGATCGGTGTAGAGCAAGGTTCAATTGTCGAAGGCCCGACATCCCTCAACGCCAAGGTGCTCGATCGTCGGGATGGGACCACCCATACGCTGAACCTGCAAGTCCCGGGGAAGCACAACCTTGCCAATGCCCTTGCCGCGATTGCCGCGGCCAACGCAGCAGGGGTGCCGGTTGCCGAGGCGGTTGCTGCGCTAGGGACATATGCTGGCCTTGCCCGTCGGTTCGAGATCGTTGGCACCAGCCCGGCCGGCGTAACCGTGATCGATGACTTCGGTCACAACCCGGAAAAGTGCGCCGCCACCCTGCGAACCCTGAAAGCGCACCCCGGCCGCGTGATCGCCTTTTTCCAGCCGCATGGCTATGGTCCGTTGCGCCAGATGGGACACGAGCTCGCCGAAGTCTTTGCGCGGCTGCTGGGACCCGAGGACGTCACCCTGCTGTGTGATCCGGTCTATTTTGGCGGCACGGTCGACCGCAGCGAGGGCAGCGAGCGGATCGTCAGGCTGATCCGCGAACATGGGGGCAAGGCCGAGTATGTTCCGGCCCGCGAGGACTGCGGCCGCTATATGGCCGAAGCAGCGCGACCCGGTGACCGCATCGTCATCATGGGCGCCCGTGATGACACGCTGAGCCTGTTCGCCCGCGAGGTGTTGAACTCAGTGGGCTGACCGGCCCAGCATTGCCGGCACCTTGTGGATGGCAAAGGCAACAATCGCTCCGAGGATCAACCCGACCACGCCAGACAGCGTTGAATTGGCGAGCCACCCGAGCACTCCGCCCAACGCGCCCGATGCTTCGTGAACGGCGTGCTCGACCGCATGAATGGCATCGTAGGGCGGTTTGAAGCCGAGCTTTCTGGCACCATCGACCAGGATGTGACCCCCCACCCATAGCATCGCCAGCGTACCTATTGCCGAAAGCGCGGTCAGCAACCGCGGCATGGCATGGAGCAGACCGCGACCAATCGCCTTGGCCGCAGCACTGCTGCGTTCCTTGACCATGTGCAGGCCGATATCGTCCATCTTCACGATCAGTGCGACCGCACCATAGACCGCGGCGGTGATCACCACCCCAACCAGCGCGAGAATGAGGCCACGGCTGAGCAGCGGTTCATCGGCCACTTCGGCCAGGGCAATCGCCATAATCTCGGCCGACAGGATCAGGTCCGTCCGGACGGCACCCGAAACGCGCTCCTGCTCGAACGATGCCATGTCCTCAACCGGATCTTCCAGCGTTTCGCCGTGCTTGGCCCCACCCAGCTTCTCCAGCACCTTTTCAGCGCCTTCATAACACAGGAACAGGCCGCCCATCATCAGCAGCGGGGTTATCGCCCAGGGCAGGAATTCGCTCAGCAACAAGGCGCCGGGCAGCAGGAACAACAGCTTGTTCTTGAGGCTGCCTTTCGCGATCTGCCAGATGATCGGCAATTCGCGGTCCGGCGTGAATTCTGTAACGTAGCTGGGCGTCACCGCCGCATCGTCGATCACCACGCCTGCTGCCTTGGTGCCCGCCTTGGTGGCGGCGACACCGACATCATCGATGCTGGCCGCCGCCGCTTTCGCGATCACGGAGATATCGTCGAGCAGGGCGACAAGGCCGGTTGGCATGAAGGGGTAACTCCCGAAGAAATCTGGTTCGTCACTGCTTGCCAAGCCTTCGGTTGACCCGCAAGGCTTGCATTCCTGCTACAAACCGCTAATGGCCGCCGCTTCCGGAAGCGATTCCGGATTGAAAGAAAGCCGGAGGGGCCCCGCAATCCCGCGGATCAGCCAGCGATCGGTTAGACAGATGAAAGGCATGACATGCCGCTCTACGAGCATGTTTTCCTGGCTCGCCAGGATCTGAGCCAGGCGCAGGTTGATGCGCTGGCCGCCACCGCCACGGAAATCGTCGAAGCCCACCAGGGCAAGGTCACCAAGACCGAAACCTGGGGCCTCAAGAACCTGGCCTACAAGATCAAGCGCAACCGCAAGGCGCACTTTGTGCTGCTGAACATCGAAGCCCCGGCCGGCACCGTTGCTGAGCTGGAGCGTCAGACCGCGATCAACGAAGACGTGATCCGCTGGCTGACCGTGCGCGTCGACGAGCATGAAGCCGGCCCGTCGGTGCAGATGCGCAAGCAGGACCGTGAGCGCACCAAGCGCCGCGAACGCGAGGAGTTCTAAGCAATGGCCCGCGCATTTTTCCGCCGCCGCAAGTCGTGCCCGTTCTCGGGCAAGAACGCCCCCGCGATCGATTACAAGGATACGCGCCTGCTTCAGACCTACATGTCTGAGCGTGGCAAGATCGTGCCGAGCCGCATCACCGCCGTTTCTGCCAAGAAGCAGCGTGAGCTGGGCCAGGCCATCAAGCGTGCCCGTCACCTGGGGCTGCTGCCCTACCTCGTGAAGTAAGGGGAGAGAGACCATGGAAATCATCCTCCTCGAACGCATCGAGAAGCTGGGCACCATCGGCGATGTCGTGACCGTCAAGGACGGCTACGCCCGCAACTTCCTGCTACCCAACAAGAAGGCGCTCCGCGCCAATGAAGCCAATCGCAAGGTCTTCGAAGCCAACCGCTCGAAGATTGAAGCCGACAATGCTGCGCGCCGCAGCGAAGCGCAGGGTCATGCCGGCAACGTCGAAGGCAAGTCGGTCATCCTGATCCGCGCCTCGTCGAACTCGGGCCAGCTTTATGGTTCGGTTTCGGTGCGCGACATCGTCGATGCGCTGAACGCCGAAGGCGCGAACGTGTCGAAGTCGATGATCGTGCTGGAACGCCCGATCAAGACCATCGGCGTGTTCGACGTGAAGGTTGCACTGCACCCGGAAGTTGCCGTGATGGTCAAGGTCAACGTCGCGCGTTCGCCCGACGAAGCTGACCAGCAGGCCAAGGGCGTCGACGTGATCGCCGCCATGTTCGAAGACGAAGCCGCTGCTGCCGCCGCGACCGACTTCGAAGCTGGCAATGGCGAAGAGCCGGAAGCCGAGGCTGAAGCCCCGGCTGCGGCCGAAGAAGCTGCTGACGAAGGCGAAGAAGCCTAAGGCTTCCAATCCTTTGCCAACCGATCAAGGGGGTGCCTCGGCGCCCCCTTTTTCGTTGCGCAACAGGTTTCAGTGGCAACGTAATTGAAATGTCATCGCGATCTGTCTAAAGGCCCGCGATGCTAAACCTAGAAAAGACCATCGCGGAATTGGTCCGCGTTTACGACGAAGCAGTCGCCACCCTCCGTTCCGACATCGCCCAATTTGCTTCGGACGGAACCCTTCCCCCCGCCGAACGCCGCACGTCCCGCGCCTGGTGCTATCCCGAATTGCGGATCACCTATGGCGGCGTCGAGACGCGCCCGGACCTTGCGCGCGCGTTTGGTCGTCTGGCTCAGCCCGGCACCTTTGTGACCACCGTCACCCGCCCGGCACTGTTTGCCGATTATCTGGCCGAGCAGCTGACCCTGCTGGGCGACGATTACGATATCGACGTCACAGTCGGTCGCTCGACCCAGGAGATCCCGTTCCCATACGTCATTGATGCCAGCTCGGGCCTGGGAGGCCTTAACCCGCCTGACCTGGCGCGGCATTTCCCGTCGACCGAACTCGCGATGATCGGCGATGAACTGGCCGACGGCATCGAGCTGAACGATCCTGACGGCAACCTGCCGCTGGCGCTGTTCGATGGCCTGCGGACCGACTTCAGCCTGGCGCGACTGGCCCACTATACCGGCACGCCAATCGAGGATTTCCAGCGGTTTATCCTGTTCACCAACTATCATCGCTATGTCGATGAATTCGTCGATTGGGCGGGCACTCAGATCGGGCAGAATGATTACGTTCGCCTGTCTGGTGCCGGTGGTCTGCTTGTCGAACAGAAGACGAGCAATGCCCGTGAACGCCTATCTGACACGGCCTGGCGGCGGCACCAGATGCCGGCCTATCACCTGGTCCGCGAAGACAAGATGGGCATCACCCTGGTCAACATCGGGGTCGGGCCGTCGAACGCGAAGACGATCTGCGATCACCTGGCGGTCCTGCGTCCCGAAGCCTGGCTGATGATCGGCCACTGCGGCGGGCTGCGCGATACCCAGCGGATTGGGGACTATGTGCTGGCCCACGCCTATCTGCGGGACGATCACGTACTGGACCCGGTCCTGCCACCAGAAATCCCCATCCCGGCGATTGCCGAAGTTCAGATTGCCCTGGCCCAGGCCGCCGAGCAGGTCAGCGGCGATACCGGTGCGAACCTGAAGAAGCGGATGCGCACCGGCACGGTCGCGACCACCGATGACCGCAACTGGGAACTGCGCTATACCCAGTCAGCCCGCCGCCTGAGCCAGAGCCGCGCAATCGGCATCGACATGGAAAGCGCCACGATTGCGGCCCAAGGCTATCGCTTCCGCGTGCCTTACGGGACGCTGCTCTGCGTTTCGGACAAGCCGCTGCACGGTGAAATCAAGCTGCCGGGGCAGGCAAACCGCTTCTATGAGGAAGCGATTGCCGCCCACCTGCAAATCGGCACCAAAGCCTGCGATCTGCTGCGCGCCGAAGGTGATCGGCTGCATTCACGCAAGCTTCGTGCCTTCAAGGAACCACCGTTCCGGTAGGTTTTGGGACCGGCCAATCAGCTGGCCGGCTTGTCAGAGCTCCAGCCATCAACGGCAACGCGCCACTGGCCGTCAGGATCCTTGTGGTAGATATTGATGCCCTTGCCGACATCGGTCGTGACGGCACCGGTCTTACGGTCGGTGTCGACTGACTTGTAGGTATAGCGTTCGAACGCCCAGTCACCACTGACGGTAAAGCCGTGCGAGGTCTTTTCCCACTTCGCCTGGTAAGCTGCGAAATAGCCGGCGATCCATTCGCCAACCGCCGCCTTGCCGATCATTTCGGGGGCGCCGGGTGCCTGATAGACCACATCGTCGGTGAGCGCTGACTTGAGCTTTTCTGTATCGTTGCTGTTGATCGCTGCGACATAGCTGCCATGCGCGGCAGCTTCGACCGCAGCAACATCGACAGCCTCGGCAGCAGGCTTGCCGCCCGAACATGCCGTAAGCATCGCCACGCCCAGCGC
>JBEGJL010000363.1:0-4181 GCA_041184605.1 Pseudomonadota bacterium | reverse complement strand
AACTATATCTCGGCCCATCTTGGCGGGCGGACGCTGGGCGAAGCGGTCCGCGCGATCGAGGCGGAAATCGCCACGGGCCGTTCGGCGCTCGATACGGTCAGTCAGGCGCTGGTCGAACGCGGCCTTGCCGTGTGGAGCGAGGACGCCGCGCGGCGGCCGGTGCTGATCGTGCGCGGGCAGGCCAACCTGCTCGATGAAGGTGCCCTGACTGATATCGAGCGGGTCCGGCAGCTGCTGGACGATCTGGAAAACCGTCAGTCCGTTGCGGACCTGCTTGATGCGGCGCGCGAGGCGGAGGCAACACGAATTTTCATCGGCGCAGAGAACCGGTTGTTCTCGCTGTCCGGCTCTTCGGTGATCGCTTCCCCCTACCGCGATCGCGATGGCCGGGTGGTCGGCGTGGTGGGAGTTATCGGCCCGACGCGGTTGAATTATGCGCGGCTAGTCCCCATGGTGGATTTCACAGCCCAGTCGCTGGGCAAACTGATCCGATAGACAGGTTTTTGAGCACATGACTGACGATACCAAGCCGCAGGGCGATCCCGCGGTGGAAGCCGAACTCGCTGGCGTTCCCGATGAACTGCTGGACCAGGAAACCGACAAGCTGGGCGATACGCTCGACCGCCTGCGTGAGGATCTTGAGGCGGCTAAGCAGGAAGTGCTTTACGCCAAGGCCGAAACGCAGAACGTCCGTCGTCGTCTGGAAAAGGACATCCAGGACGCACGAACCTATGCCGCGACCGGCTTTGCGCGCGATATCCTGTCGGTATCCGACAACCTGTCGCGCGCCTTGGAAGCCATCCCGGCTGAACTGCGTGAGGATGAAAAGCTGAAGAACCTGGTCGCCGGCATCGAAGCCACCGCGCGTGAGATTGACAAGGCTTTTGCCGCCCACGGCATCAGCCGGATCGCCGCAATGGGTCTGCCGCTCGATCCCAACCAGCATCAGGCGATGATCGAAATTCCTTCGGTCGATGCCGAACCGGGGACGGTGATCCAGGAACTGCAGGCCGGGTACATGATCAAGGACCGCCTGCTGCGTCCGGCCATGGTCGCCGTGGCGAAGAAGCCCGACTAACCGAAATTGACCAGTTCTGCGTAAGCGCCGGGGTCGCCGACCCCGGCCAGCAGCGCCCCCTCGCGCAGCAGGAAGGCGTGGCGGACAATCTCTGCCTGTTGCTCCAGCCCATAGCGTTCCAGCGGCCAGCCGGGCTTCAACCGATAGGAATAGCGACTGAACGGGTGCCGGCGTAGCAGCAGATACCAGCGCCCCTTAGTCTGGACCTGCCAGACGTGGGTCATCTCATGGATGAAGTGTCCTTGCAGGCGAAGGCTCGCGGCTGAAAAGTCGTCGCAATAGGCCTCCGCCCGGGGGTGGAAGTGCAGGTGCCCCATCGGCGCCATCGTGACCGTGCGGGGCTGGAAGGGAAACCATCGGCGACGGCGGATACGGACCTGGCCACAATCAATCGCCCCGCCGAACACCGACTGAACCAGGGCAACCTCGCCTGCGGTCAGCGGGCGTTCGCCCCCAACCGGACAGGCCCGGGCTGCCGCGGTGTCGTTCAGTTGGTGTGCTCCGAGTGGTCCATGCCCTCCATGCCCTCCATGCCTTCCATATGCTCCATCGCTGCGCCAGCAGCTTCCAGCTTCATCGGTGCTGAAGCCTTGTCGCCATCGGCAAAGGTCAGGGTGAGTTCGGTGGTACCGCCCGCGGCCAGCTTTGCATCCAGATCAAAGGCCATCACGTGCTTGCCGCCGCGCTCAAACTTCACCGTTTCGCCCGGCTTGATCTCCAGGCTGGCCAGCGGTGCCATGCTGCCGGCCTTGGTCTCGTGCATTTCAGCCTTGGCCGCACCATCGATGCTGACAGCGGCAAGCGTGACCGGCTTGTCGCCATTGTTGACCAGCGTGAAATAGCCGCCGGCCGGATTGCCCTTTACGGCGGGTAGAACCAGCGTTGCTGCGCTCACCACCAGGCCGGGCTTGGCTTCAGGAGCAGCTTGGTTCGCCTCATTCTTGGGCGCTTGCTGGCCGCAGGCAGCCAGTGTGGTCAGGGAAACGGCCAGAAACAGCGGGGCAAAGCGCTTCATTGCGAACCTCGGGGCAGGGGGTTGAGATTGCTTAGCTGCCTAAAGCGGCGCTGCCCTTGTGCCAAGCAAAACCGCTCCTATATCCGCCGGGTCAATGAGCCGCAGGGAACCTTTGCCGGGACCGGGAAGGTGCAGAGGCGGTGTCCAAATACGACCAAGGATGGGCATATTATGGGTAAAGTAATCGGTATCGACCTCGGCACGACCAACAGCTGCGTTGCGGTGATGGATGGCGGCAAGCCGAAGGTGATCGAGAATTCGGAAGGTGCGCGCACCACGCCGTCGATCGTCGCCTTCACCAAGGATGGTGAGCGGCTGATTGGCCAGCCGGCCAAGCGCCAGGCGGTGACCAACCCCGACAACACGATTTTCGCGGTGAAGCGCCTGATCGGCCGCCGCTTTGACGATCCCCTGACCAAGAAGGACATGGAGCTCGTCCCCTACAGCATTGCCAAGGGCAAGAACGGCGATGCCTGGGTCAAGGCCGGTGGCGAAGACTATTCGCCCAGCCAGATCAGCGCCTTCACCCTGCAGAAGATGAAGGAAACGGCCGAGAGCTATCTGGGTGAAACCGTCACTCAGGCAGTTATCACCGTTCCGGCTTACTTCAACGACGCGCAGCGCCAGGCGACCAAGGACGCTGGCCAGATCGCGGGCCTTGAAGTGCTGCGCATCATTAACGAGCCGACTGCGGCTGCGCTCGCCTATGGTCTGGACAAGAACGACGGCAAGACCATCGCCGTGTACGACCTCGGCGGCGGCACCTTTGATATCTCGGTCCTCGAGATCGGTGACGGCGTGTTTGAAGTGAAGTCGACCAATGGGGACACGTTCCTGGGTGGTGAAGACTTTGACTCCAAGCTGGTTGAGTACCTGGCCGACAAGTTCAAGGCCAAGGAAAACATGGACCTCAAGGCCGACAAGCTTGCCTTGCAGCGGCTGAAGGAAGCTGCCGAAAAGGCCAAGATTGAACTGTCGAGCGCCCAGACGACCGAAATCAACCTGCCGTTCATCACGGCCCGCATGGAAGGCGGCAGCACCACGCCGCTGCACCTGGTGGAAACGATCAGCCGTGCGGACCTTGAAAAGCTGGTTGCCGACCTGATCCAGCGCACGCTGGAACCCTGCCGCAAGGCGCTGGCCGATGCCGGTCTCAAGGCTTCGGACATTGACGACGTCGTGCTGGTCGGCGGGATGACCCGCATGCCGCGCGTCCGCGAAGTCGTGAAGGAGTTCTTCGGCAAGGAACCGCATACCGGCGTGAATCCGGACGAAGTTGTCGCCATGGGCGCGGCGATCCAGGCCGGCGTGTTGCAGGGCGACGTGAAGGACGTGCTGCTGCTTGACGTGACTCCGCTGTCGCTGGGCATCGAAACGCTCGGCGGCGTGTTCACCCGCATGATCGATCGCAACACCACGATCCCGACCAAGAAGAGCCAGGTTTATTCGACCGCCGAGGACAACCAGCAGGCGGTGACCATCCGCGTGTTCCAGGGCGAGCGCGAGATGGCGGCCGACAACAAGCTGCTTGGCCAGTTCGACCTGGTCGGCATTCCGCCGGCCCGCCGTGGGGTTCCGCAGATCGAGGTGACGTTCGACATCGATGCCAATGGCATCGTGAATGTCAGCGCCAAGGACAAGGGCACTGGCAAGGAGCAGCAGATCAAGATCCAGGCTTCGGGCGGCTTGTCAGACGCGGATATCGATCAGATGGTCAAGGATGCCGAGCGCTTTGCCGAGGAAGACAAGCAGCGCCGCGCTGCCGCCGAAGCGAAGAACAACGCTGACAGCTTGGTCCATGCCACCGAGCAGCAGCTTGCCGAGCACGGTGACAAGCTTGACGCCGACCTCAAGGCCGAAATCGAAGCCGCAATCGCGGAAGCCAAGACCGCAATCGAAAGCGGCGACGCCGACGAGATGACTGCCAAGACTCAGGCCCTGACCGAAAAGGCCATGAAGATGGGTCAGGTGATCTACGAGAAGGAACAGGCTGCGGCCGCTTCCCCGGGTGCCGGCGCTGCCGCTGCCGAAGGCGGTGAAGACGTGGTCGATGCCGAATTCTCGGAAGTCGACGAAAACAACAATGGC
>JBEGJL010000362.1:0-4418 GCA_041184605.1 Pseudomonadota bacterium | reverse complement strand
GGACTGGAGGAACAGCGGCACTTCGCCGGTCACGTGGAACAGCGGCACGTTGACCAGGCTGCACGGCTGGGTGCTGGGTGCTTCGCCCTTGGCGCCGAGGTAGGTGAAGACCATCAGGGTTTGCGCGGCATAGTTCATCGTTGCCTGGACCACGCCGCGGTGGTCGCAATAGGCGCCCTTCGATTGGCCCGTCGAACCCGAGGTGTAGAGGATCGTCGCCAGGTCATCGCCGCCGAGGTCAGGCAACGGTGTCTCCGCACCGCCGCCGTGAGCGAGCAGTTCGGACAGGCCCTCCTGCCAGGGGCAATCGTGGCGGAAGGTAACCAGCTTGCCCGGATAGGACTGGCCGTTCAGGCGTTCGCCGCGCTGGGCATCGACCAGGGTGATGGTGCAGCCGGCCAGCTCGATCCCGCCGGCCAGTTCTTCGCCCGTCCACCAGCCGTTGAGCAGGGTGGCGCAGCCGCCGGCCATCAGTACGGCCAGATAGGCCACGATCCAGTTGGCTGAATTGCGCGCGGCGATCCCGATCCGGTCACCCTTCTGCACGCCGTGTCCGGCAACCAGCCCGCCGGCGACCGTGCGTGCGGCGGCATGGATCTGGTTGAAGGTCAGTCGGATCTGGCCATCGACGATGAATTCGGCATCGCCGTGCTGGGCGCAGTACATCTCGAAATAGTGCGCCAGCGACGGCGGCGCATTCTTGAGCATCGGCAGCTTGCGACCAAACCGTTCGATCTCCACCGTTTCAAGCGGAGCACCAGGGGCGGTCAGCGCAGCGATTACACCATTCAGGGCATTGTCGAGTTCACTCGGCATGCGGCATCCTTATCCTCAAAGTTGAGGGACGCCCCCCGTCCTGGCGTCCGCGCCGGGTTTGTTTCCCGGCTTCGTCTGTGCCAGAAGGCCCCGCATCGGGTGCGCTGGAATCTCTCCTGACCGCGCCTATTTAGGGAGTCCATCGCGTGCTGTCACTAGCGCTTGCCGCCGCCGCCGGAGCCGAACCGATCCAATGGGTTGACCTGGGGCTGAAGCCTTACCTGTTCCAGATCGGCGGATTCCAACTGCGCTGGTACAGCCTGGCCTATCTCGCGGGGATCCTGCTCGGCTATTGGCACTTGGCCAAGATGATCCGGCAGCCCGGCGCGCCGATGGCGCAGCGCCATCTGGATGACCTGTTCTTCTACTGCACGCTGGGGATCATCATCGGCGGGCGGCTGGGCTATGCCACTTTCTATGCGCCCGAACTCTGGGCCAACCCGCTCGACCTGCTCAAGCTGTGGCACGGCGGGATGAGCTTCCACGGCGGACTGCTGGGCACCGCGCTGGCGATGGGCTGGGTTGCCTGGCGCGGCGGGCTGAACTTCCTACGCGTGGCGGACTATGTCTGCGTCGTCGTGCCCTTTGGCATGTTCTTTGGCCGCCTCGCCAATTTCGTGAATGGCGAATTGTGGGGCCGGGTGGTCGAAAGCCCGGTGGCTTGGGCGATGGTCTTCCCCGATGCCGGGCCCTATGCCCGTCACCCCAGCCAGCTCTATCAGGCGGGGCTGGAAGGCCTGCTGATGATGATCATCATGCTGGTGCTGTTCTGGAAGACCAAAGCGCGGTTCCGGCCGGGCCTATTGGGCGGGGTTTTCGCTGCGGGGCTGGGCCTGTGCCGCTTTGTTGCGGAATACTTCCGCGAACCCGATGCCCAGCTCAGCGAATTTGCTGCGCGCACGGGCCTGTCGATGGGGCAGTGGCTGACGATCCCGCTGGTGCTGGTGGGGGCGATCTTCCTGATCCGGGCGCTGGTCCGCCCGGCCATGGGCGCGGCCAAGGCCTGATCCGGTGGGCCTGGGCGGAGACGATAGCCTGGCGGCGATCTTTCGCCGGCTGATCGCCAGCACCGGGCCGATCAGCCTGATGCATTACATGGGCGAGGCCAACGCCCGCTATTACAACAGCCGGGACCCGCTGGGCAGCGCGGGTGATTTCGTGACCGCGCCGGAAATCAGCCAGATGTTTGGCGAGCTGATCGGGCTGTGGTTGGCCGACATGTGGATCAACGCGGGCCGCGAAGAGCCGATCCATTATGTGGAACTTGGCCCCGGCCGGGGCACGCTGGCCCGCGATGCACTGCGGGCGGCGAAGCGATATGGGCTGCAACCGTCAATCCACTTCGTTGAGGCCTCGACCGCGCTGAAGGATGTGCAGCTCGCCACCATTCCGGGCGCGCAGTGGCACCACGATCTTTCCACGATCCCGCCCTATGGGCCGATCCTGTTCGTCGCGAACGAGTTCCTTGATGCCCTGCCGGTGCGGCAGCTGGTCAAGACGCCAGAGGGCTGGCGTGAACGGATGGTCGTGCCCGAAGGCGATCGCTTCGTCTGTGTTGCCGGGCCGCAGCCGATGGACCCGGCTGTGCCCGAGGCGCGGCGCAATGCACCCGACGGGACGATCTACGAACTCTGCCCGGGCGCGGCGGCTACGGTTTACGAAGTCTCCGGACGGCTGATGGAGCAGGGCGGGGCGGCACTGTTCATCGATTATGGTCATGACAGCCCGCGCGACGGATCGACCTTGCAGGCCGTGCGGGCGCACCTGAAGGTCGATCCGTTCCTCAACCCGGGCGAGGCGGACCTGACTGCCCATGTCGATTTCTCCGCGCTGGCGCCCATCGCCCAGTCGCGCGGGGTGCGGTGGATCGGCACCGTGCCGCAAGGCCGCTGGCTGCGGGAGTTGGGGATCGAAGCCCGTGCGCAGGCCCTTGCAGCAGCGGCACCACAACACGCAGCGGCAATTCAGACCGCGAAGGACCGGCTGATTTCTGAAGGCCAAATGGGGCTGTTGTTCAAGGTTATGGGGCTTGCCGGTCCCGGTTGGCCCGGCGGGGCGGGCTTTGTCGGCTGAAGCCAAGCAGGTATAACCGCGTCGGTCGGGACTTGTTCCTGTGGACGGACCTTTGGGCCGGGTAGACCGCCGCAGCAAATTGCGCAGAACATTGCCGCAATGACCGATCCTCGGCCCTCATTGCTTTCGCGCGTCACCAAGGCGGTGGTGCTGTGGCTTTATCGCTGGAAGGGCTGGCGGCTGAGCGGCGAACGGAAATTCCCGCGCAAGTTCGTGATCGCCGGGGCGCCGCATACCAGCAACTGGGACTTCATCTTCTTTGTGGGTGCGGTGCACGAACTGGGGATCAAGCCCAGCTTCATGGGCAAGCTCAGCCTGTTCCGCGGTCCGCTGAAGCGGTTCATGTATGACATGGGCGGGTTGCCGGTCGACCGGTCAAAGCGGAACAACAATTACGTTGAGGAAACCGTTGCCCATTTCAACCGCGCCGAAGAGCTGGCGCTGGTCGTGGCCCCCGAAGGCAGTCGCAGCAGCGACGGCACCTGGCGGACCGGGTTCTATCACATCGCCCTGCGCGCCGGGGTGCCGATCGTTCCGGCCTGGGTCAACAATGCCAACATGACCGGTGGCCTTGGCCCGGCGATCATGCCGACCGGGGACTATGCCGCCGACCTGGCCAAGATCGCGGCCTTCTATCGCTCGGTCATGCCCGATTGCCTGCGCTTTGAGCGACTGGCGTCGACGGCGGCCGCGCTCAAGGAAGCGGCGGTGGAAAGCCTGCCGGCCGCGCGGCCGAAACGACAGAAGGAAAAAGCCCATGGTTGATGCCTTGCTGATCAACGCGGCCGTCGCGGCCGGGACCTTGCTGGCTGGCTGGCTTGTCGCGGTCCGGATTCGGGACGTGTCCTTTATCGACGCGATCTGGGGCGGCGGGATGGCGGTGCTGGCCGTGGCCAGCTGGCTCCAGCTGGAGGAACCCGGTGATCGCGCTAGCTTGATCGCAGCCATGGCGGCAGCATGGGGCTTGCGACTGTTCTGGCACCTCTACACGCGCTGGCGCGGCCACGGCGAAGACGTGCGCTATGCCCGCATGCTGGGCAAGGCGAAGGAGCAGGGCCGTTTTGCCCAGGCCGCGCTGACCAAGGTGTTCGGTCCGCAGGCCGTGCTGCTCTATGTCACCTGCCTTCCGGCTCAGCTGGGTGTGCTCTCGGGCAATGCGCCCGCGGCAATCGGCCCGCTGGCGCTGGCCGGGGCTGCGCTCTGGCTGCTGGGCATGGTGTTTGAAAGCGTCGGCGATGCGCAGCTCAAGGCGTTTCGCACCAATCCGGCAAACAAGGGCAAGGTGCTCGACACCGGCCTGTGGCGCTATACCCGCCACCCCAACTACTTCGGCGATTGCTGCGTGTGGTGGGGGATCTGGCTCGCGGCTGCCAGTTCGGGTGCGTTGGTGGCATTGGCCAGCCTGCCCGGGCCGCTGTTCCTGACCTTCACGCTGACCAAGTGGTCGGGCAAGCCGCTGCTGGAAAAGGGTCTGGCCAAGACCCGCCCTGGCTATGCCGACTACGTGGCGCGGACGTCTGGCTTCATTC
>JBEGJL010000361.1:0-3660 GCA_041184605.1 Pseudomonadota bacterium | reverse complement strand
CGATCGCGCACATCCAGCTTGTGTTGCGAGGAAGCACCCGCGGGCAGCAGCGCCGCCGTTTCCTTCATCCCGGTGGCGCTGATGTCTGCCAGACCGACGAACCAGCCATTGGCGGCGAATTTCTGTGCCACAGCGCGGCCAATGCCCGATCCGCCGCCCGTGATGAAAATCGCCTTACGCTCTGACATGCCCCACTCCGAATCACACTTACATTGTTGTCAGCAGTGCTTACAGCGCCGGGTTGTTATAGCAATGCCAGGTGAAGATCGCGGTCGCGCCGCGGTGCGGGCGCCAGGCTTCAGCCATTTCGCGGGTCAGCTTTTCCGATGGCCGTTCGGGCAGGTCCAGCAACTTGTGCAGGCCCGCCTGCACGGCCAGGTCACCCGCCGGCCAGATATCCGCCCGCCCTTCGGCGAAGAGCAGGTAGATCTCGGCCGACCAGCGCCCGATGCCCTTGATCTGGGTAAGCTGGGCGATTGCCGCCTCATCGTCTGCGGGAAGGGCTTCGAAATCGAGCTCGCCGTTCACCACCAGCTCGCACAGCGAGCGCATGTAACCCTGCTTCTGCTTGGACAGGCCGCAGGCGCGCAGCGTGTCGAAATCGGAATCCAGCACCTTTTCAGGCGGCAGGTCCGGGCCGAGATGCGCCTCGAACTTGCGCCACATCGATGCGGCGGCGGCGACGCTGACCTGTTGGCCGACAATCGTCCGCATCAACGTGGCATAGCCGCGTGAGCGGATCCGCGGTTCGGGATAGCCGGTGCGGGCCAGGGCGCTGGCGAAGCGCGGTTCGATCTGGGCCACGCTATCGAGGCCGTGCTGCAATTGCTCTGCGGTCAATCCCACCGGAAATCGTCCTGCTTGCCAAAGGTTGGGTCCTTGGTTAGCAGCCCGGGCGAAGCGCCGATAGGGTGCAAGCAAGAGGAACGATGCGATGCCGAAGCTGGTAGTGGTCAATCGGGCTGGTGAGGAAAAGACGGTCGATGCTGCGGCTGGCCTGTCGGTGATGGAAGCGATCCGCGACAACGGCTTTGACGAGCTGCTGGCGCTGTGCGGCGGCTGCTGCTCCTGCGCGACCTGCCAAATCCATGTCGATGCTGCCTGGGCCGACAAGCTGCCGGCGATGAGCGAGGATGAAAACGACCTGCTCGATAGTTCGGACCACCGCAACGCCAGCTCGCGCCTGTCGTGCCAGATCCACCTGACCGACGATCTGGATGGCCTGAAGGTCGCGATCGCGCCGGAAGATTGAGCTACTGACGGGCCAAGCGCAAATGCGTTGCGCATGGCCCGCGGCAGCCTTACCTCTCGGGCGATGACCATGGCGCTCGTACAGAAGAACACACTCGACCTGATCGGCAACACCCCGCTTGTCCTGTTGAAGGGGCCAAGCGAGGCGGCCGGGTGCGAGATCTGGGGCAAGTGTGAATTTGCCAACCCCGGCGCCTCGGTGAAGGACCGCGCTGCGCTCTGGATTGTCCGCGATGCCGAAGCGCGGGGAGAGCTGAAGCCCGGGGGCACCGTGGTCGAAGGGACGGCGGGCAATACCGGCATCGGGCTGGCGCTGGTTGCCAATGCGCGCGGTTACAAGACCGTGATCGTCATGCCGGACAACCAGTCCAAGGAAAAGATGGACACCCTGCGCGCGCTGGGGGCGGAGCTTGTGCTGGTGCCGCCGACCAAGTTCGCCGACCCGGCGCACTTCGTCCACACCTCGCGCCGCCTTGCGGAGGAGACCGAGGGCGCGGTCTGGGCCAACCAGTTTGACAATGTCGCCAACCGCAAGGCCCATATCGAAAGCACCGCACCGGAAATCTGGGAGCAGCTGGAGGGGCGGATCGATGGCTTCACCTGCGCCGCCGGAACGGGCGGTACGATCGCCGGGGTCGGGCTGGGGCTCAAGGCATTTGACGAGAATGTCCGTATCGCCCTGACCGATCCGCACGGCGCGGCGCTGTACAGCTATTATGCCTGCGGTGAACTGAAGGCCGAAGGCACTTCGGTGGCCGAAGGGATCGGGCAGGGGCGGATCACGGCCAACCTGGAAGGCGCGCCGATCGACACCCAGTTCCGCATCTCGGACGAAGAAGGGCTGGAATGGGTCAGCCGCCTGCTGCGCGAAGAAGGGCTTTGCCTAGGCCTGTCCTCAGGCATCAATGTGGCCGGGGCGGTGGAGCTGGGGCGGCAACTGGTGGCCGAAGGACGCAAAGACGTGCGCGTCGCGACGATCCTGTGCGATACCGGCTTTCGCTATCTCTCCTCGCTCTACAATGCCGATTGGCTGCGCGCGAAGGGCCTGCCGGTCTTCCCCTGGCTGGTCTGATCGGCTAGACTGCAAGCATGGCATCGCAGCCAAATCGTCCGGACCAGCGTCCGGCCCCGCAGCACTTCGTGCCGCCAACGGCGCGCGAACTGCGCGCCCAGGCAATCCAGCGCCTGCAGGCTGGGTTGTTTGGTCTGGCAGCGATTATCCTGCTGGTAGGCTTGGCCAATATCATCAACGATCGTGCGCGTTCGTCGGGAAGTGCCGTGGCAGCAGCTGCGCCTGCCAAGGCGGTGGACCGGGGCGATCCGCTGGCCGATATCGGCGTTGTCCCCGCCGCTTCGCCCGAGACAAAACCGAGCTCCGGTGCCACTCCGAAAAATTAGGTTCCTGATTGCAGCCCTGCTTGCGTTGGCGGGGGTGGCCGTGGTCGGCTGGACTCTCAGGAAAAGTCCTGAGCCGTTGGCAGAGCCCGTAGGTCTGTTTACCTCGCTGCCTGTAATGTGGGGCGAGGGCGGGGACTTGAGCGACTTGCTCGCTGTCAGGCAGCAACCGCACCGGGTCAGGCAGGCGTTGGCGCAAGTGGGTGCGATTAAGCCACAAGATACGCTGGAAGGGTTGGGGCCACAGCTGCGACGTCTGGTAATTGCCCAGCCACGCCCCTTGGCTCCTTCGGAAAATCTTGCCCTCGATCATTGGGTGCGCGGGGGAGGCGAATTGCTGCTGTTTGCCGACCCGATGCTGACCGAGCCATCGGCCTTTGCCCTGGGTGATCCGCGTCGCCCGCAGGATGTCGTCCTGCTTTCGCCAATCCTCGCCCGCTGGGGGCTGGAACTGATGTTCGATGAACAGCAGCCAGGCGGGGTGCGGCATGCTGCGCTTGGCAACGAAGTCGTGCCGGTGAATCTTCCCGGCTTCTGGCGGATCGCTGGCGGCAATTGCCAAACGGACGGCACAGGATTGCTCGTCTCCTGCAAGATCGGGAAAGGCCGTGTGGTGGCCCTTGCGGATGCCGAGGTGCTGTCCGCGCGCGATCCCGATCGATCGCGCGCTCCGGCGCTCGCATCACTACTCAGACAGGCTTTCCCGAACCCGTGATTCCGGGTGGAGTGGGGAAAGCACGGGAAAGGTTCGGTCCAAGGATCGAGTCGACGGTAAACTGCTGAATTTTAGTAGGAACAAATCATAAACAACAGCTGCGCTTCGGCGCGCTTTGCTGATTTGACATCACTAAATTCAATGTTTTAACGAGTTATCCCGCGATTTCCCGCAAAAAACCCTTCCATCCCCGCCCTGACGCGGTTAAGAAATCTTTTCATCGACAGAGAAGTTTACCTTCGTGCCCCAGCCGGGGTCCCGGTCGTCGCCAAGGCGATCGGTGCGGAGGGGGATTTAAC
>JBEGJL010000360.1:0-9546 GCA_041184605.1 Pseudomonadota bacterium | reverse complement strand
CTACAACATGGGCGGGATCCCCTGTGACTATCATGGTCGGGTGATGACGATCGGTCCGGATGGCAATCCGGAAACGCCGGTGCAGGGCCTGTTCGCGGTCGGCGAAGCGGCTTGCGTTTCGGTCCATGGTGCAAACCGCCTGGGTTCGAACTCGCTGATCGACCTGGTGGTATTTGGCCGTGCGACCGGCCACTACCTGAAGGAAAACATCAAGCCGGGCACGGCCCATGCCGAACTGCCCAAGGACAGCGCTGACCTGGCGCTGGGCCGCCTTGACCACTTCCGTCACGCCAATGGCGGCTCGCCAACCGCGGAAATCCGCACCGAAATGCAGCGGACCATGTCGACCCATGCCGCCGTGTTCCGCAACGATGAGCTGATGGCTGAGGGCAAGGAAAAGCTGGCCAAGACCTATGCGCGGATGCAGGACATCAAGGTCCACGATCGCTCGCTGATCTGGAACTCTGACCTGGTTGAAACGCTGGAGCTGGACAACCTGATCAGCCAGGCTGCCGTTACGCTGCACAGTGCGCACAACCGCAAGGAAAGCCGCGGCGCCCACGCGCACGAGGACTTCCCCGAGCGCGATGACAAGAACTGGATGAAGCACACCGCCGCCTGGTTCGAAGGCTGGGGTGGCAAGGGCGGCGCGGTCAAGCTGGATTACCGCCCGGTGCACGAATTCACGCTGACCGACGACGTTGCGTACATCAAGCCCAAGAAGCGGGTGTACTAAGCGAATTCAGGCCATCAGACCGGGTGGTTTCCCCTCGGTCCGATGGCCTCGAAATGGCGGGCCATGCTGGTCATCGTGCTGTCGCTGAGCACGATGAAGGCACGGCGGCGGTCGGTGTTGTCATCCTGCCGCTCAACCAGCCCGGCCTCTTCCATTTGCGTGATCCAGCGCAGCGCGGTGCTGGGCGGTACGCCCGAGGCGAGGCAGAGCGAGGTCACCGAAATCCGGGAGTGCTCGGCCGCTGCGGCGGTAAGGTCAAGCAGCATGTCCCAGACGGGGTCGGCGAACAGTTCGCCCGGAAGATAGCGTGCCCGCAATTGCCGTTGGCGAATGATCCGCCGGACCAGCCGGGGATCGGGCAAGGGCGGCCGCCCTGAGCTGCGACCGGCCGGACCGGAAAGAAGCACGGCGCCCATGGCGGGCCCGCTTGCGCTGTCATTATCGCTGCTGTCGAGTTGAGCCAGCATTTCCGACAGGGATTGCGATAGAGCCTCGAGATTGTTTACGAAATCTGTCGAATACGCGTTCACCGATCGTTCCCCCGAACGTAACTGAACAGCCTGCCCCATTGCGGCCAGACCCGCCAAGGTTAACCCTTCGATTCCTGACGTTAGGGGTGAATTCTAAGCGAAGGGCAATCGGGTCGAGTTAATTTCGTCCTATCGCGAAATCCGACGCGGCGTTACGACTGCAAGGAAGCAATCGATTGAGGAGCCTGACAATGACCCATTCCCCCATGCAGCAAGCCCGCCTGGGCCGCCTTGTGCTGGCCGGTGCAGCCCTGGTGATGCCGCTCTGTGCCGCGCCGGGCCAGGACAAGGCACCTGCCCCGGCGGAGCCGCAAATCCGGCGCGAAGTGCGGGTCATGATCGTGGACAAGCAAGCCGACGCTAAAGGCAAAGAGGGTGAGGCGCAAACCCGCGTGATCGAGCAGGACGGCAAGACCGTGATCATCACGACCGACAAGGCGATGAACCGTCCCGATCTTGAGGCCAAGATTGCAGAGGCCCTTGCAGCCCATCCTGACGCCCAGTCAGCCGCAGACGGGACGCAGCGCCGCGTCATCGTCAAGCGGATCGCACCCGAGGGCGCGCCGCATGATATGGCCATGATCGGCGAGGGTCAGCCGGACCGGGCAATGACCTGCCCCGGCGGCGGCAAATCAACCTTGATCGAATCCAACGAGAAGGGGGCCGACGGCGAACCGCTGAAGTTGGTTATACGGCTTTGCTCGCCAGGTGTGCCAAGCGCGAAGGCCGGTGAGGGGCTGAAGGCCGCGCGCGAGCGGATCGCCAAGGATGCCAACCTTTCCCCCGCAATCCGCGATGATATCCTGAAGCAGCTCGATGCAGAGATCGAGCGGCTATCCAAGCAGGGCTGAGCTTAACGCCAGCGCAGGCGATCGGGCGTCAGCTGCGCCACGCTGGTAACGCCCATCAGCTTCATCCCGCGCTCAATCTCATCCTTGAGCAGCATGATCGCCCGCTCCACGCCCGCCTGCCCGGCAGCGGCGAGGGCGTAGAGATAGAGCCGCCCGCCCGAGGCAGCGGTTGCCCCGGCGCACAGGCTTTTCAGCACATGGGTGCCGCGCCGCACGCCACCGTCGCAGATGATCTCGATCTCACCACCCACGGCATCGACGATTTCCCGCAATTGATCGAACGGCGCGCGGCTGCCGTCGAGCTGGCGGCCGCCGTGGTTGGAGATCATGATCGCATCGGCCCCGATCTCCACGGCGCGGCGGGCATCGGCGGCGCTCATCACGCCCTTGAGGCAGAAGGTGCCGCCCCATTGCGCGCGGATATCGGCGGCGGTGTTCCAGTCCATCGACTGGTCGAGCATGGTGTTGAAGTAGCCGGCGATCGAAACCGCCTCGCCCGTGCCTTCGCTGACGTGGGTATCCAGGTTGGGCAGGGCAAACTTCTCGCGGAGCAGGTAATCCAGCCCCCAGCGCGGCTTCATCGCATAGCCCAGCAGATTGCGTGCCGTGAACTTGGGCGGGGAGGTAAAGCCTGACCGGGCGCAGCGTTCGCGCTTGCCGGAGACAATGGTGTCGACCGTCAGGGCGATGCAATCGAACTTCGCCGCCTGGCACCGCTCGATCATCGAGCGGTTGAGGCCCTTGTCCTTGTGGACATAGAGCTGGAACAGCTTGGGTCCTTGGGTCAGCGCGGCCGTTTCCTCGATGCTGACGGTGGCGAGGCTGGAGATGCCGAACCACAGGCCGAACTTTTCGGCGGCGCGGGCGACGGCGCGTTCACCCTGCCAATGGAACACGCGCTGCAGCGCGGTGGGGGAGAGCATCAAGGGCAAGGCGCTCTTGCGGCCCATCAGTGTGATCGAGGTATCGATCTCTGCCACACCGGCCAGCACGTCCGGCACCAGATCGACCGCGTCAAAGGCGCTGGTGTTGCGGGCCTTGGTCACCTCGTCATCGGCGGCCCCGTCGATATAGTCGAACACCGGCCAGGGCAGGCGGCGGCGGGCAAGTTCGCGGAAATCAGCGATGTTGTGGCAATCAGTCAGGCGCATGGCCACGGGCTAGCGCAGCCCTGCCGCGCGGGAAAGCTACTTCTTGATCGGTTGCGCGACGGCTCAGGCACTTTCCTTCGGCTTGTTCGCACTGGACAGGTGCGGGCCCTGTCCGCAATGGACTGGCGATCAACAGGCATTTGGAGTCGAGCATGTTTCTGAAGGGCAAGCGCGCGCTGGTTACGGGTTCCACCTCGGGCATTGGCCTGGCAATTGCGCGGGCAATGCATGCCGAAGGGGCGGAATTGATCCTTTCGGGCTTTGGCAGCGATGCAGAGATCGCCGCGCTGTGCCAGGAACTCGATGCCCGTCACGTTCCCGCTGACCTGATGAGCGCTGCCGGGGTGGAGGCCCTGATCGCCGGTGCGGGCGAAGTCGACATTCTGGTCAACAATGCCGGGATGCAGCATGTCGCCCCGGTTGACGAGTTTCCGGTCGACAAATGGGATCAGATCGTCGCGCTAAACCTTTCGGCGGTGTTCCACGCATGCCGCCTCGCCGTGCCGGGGATGAAGGCGCGCGGTTGGGGGCGGATCATCTCCACCGCGTCGGCCCATAGCCTGGTCGCATCGCCTTTCAAGGCACCCTATGTGGCAACCAAGCACGCCGTGGCGGGCTTTACCAAGTCGCTGGCGCTGGAACTGGCCACCAGCGGCATCACCGCCAACTGCATCAGCCCTGGCTATGTCTGGACCGCGCTGATCGAGAACCAGATTCCCGATACTATGAAGACCCGGGGGCTCAGCCGCGAGGCGGTGATCAATGATGTCCTGCTGGCCAAGCAGCCGACCAAGCGGTTTGTCCAGCCAGAGGAGGTTGCGGCGCTCGCTGTATTCCTATGCCGCCCGGAAGCGGGCAACATGACCGGAGCCAACTATTCGATGGATGGCGGCTGGACAGCCGAATAGCGAACAAACTTGCATGGAAGTGTAACCTTCCTGCCACCCCTGCGGTTTAACTGTATGGCGGTTTTTAAAGCCGCTTGTCCGCAAGCTTGCCTGCTGTAGGACTGGGGGCGATGAATCGTTTTTTGGGAGCGATGAACCGATTGGTTGCTGCGGGTTTGGCGGCGGCCTTGCTTTGCTCCCCGGCGGCAGCGCAGCGGCGTGACAAGGCGCTTGAGGCTACGCTGCTTGCCCACATCACCCAACTTGCCAGCGATGATTTCGATGGCCGTGAACCCGGCACCGAGGGTGAGGCCAAGACCCTGCGGTATATCGGTCAGCAATGGTTCGAGATCGGTCTTGAATCCGGCACCAACGATCCCCGCAATGCCTGGTTTGCTCCGGTAAAGCTGGTCGCACGCGAGCCGGCGGCCAGCCGGGCCGTGTTCAACCGGCGGGGGCGGCCGCAAATCGTGCCGCCCCGTTCGACCATTTTGTTCACGTCAGGCAACCCCACCATTCTGAACAGCACCCCGCTGCTGTTTGTGGGCAAGGGTGAGATCGAGGTTGGCCGGGCCGAGCTGGCTGGGCGCGTGGCCCTGTTGCTGGACGGCGGGCGTGACGGCACCGAGCGCCAGAACGCCCTGCTGAAGGCTGGTGCCGCGGCAGTGATGACCGTCCTTGATGGCGAACGCTCGCTCGATCAGGTTCGTGCCCGTCGCGGGCGGTCTGGCTATGCCCTCGCGACCGAGGAACTGGGCGGCGACCTTGAGGCCTATATCACGGCTGAGGGGCTGGAGCGTGCGCTGACTGACGGACCGCTTGATCTGGCGGCGCTTAAAGCCTTGGCGGCCTCACCTGATTTTGGTGCCAAACTGCTGGATCTTTCGGTAACGCTGGAAGCTACTACGCGCGAAACGCGCATCAATACCCATAACATCATCGGCCGCTTGCCCGGCCGCCGTCCGGAAAGTGGCGCGGTGCTGCTGTTGGCGCATTGGGACCATTTCGGCGAATGTGCCGCCCCTCCGGCCGAAGACCTGATCTGCAATGGCGCAATCGACAATGCCAGCGGCGTGGCTGCCCTGACCGAGATCGCGAGGCGGCTTGCCAAGGGTCCAGCAATGGATCGTGATGTCTATTTCCTGGCGACCACGGCCGAGGAAATTGGTTTGCTGGGGGTCGAGGCCTTTGCCGAGGATCCGCCTTTGCCGCTGAACCAGATCGTGGCCGCGTTCAATCTGGACAGCATTGCCTTGGCCCCACGGGGCACGCCGATCGGGATTGTCGGACGGGGGCTGACACCGCTGGATGCCGGGATCTTGGCCGTGGCTAAGGCGCAAAAGCGCAGGGTGATCGATGGCGACGCCGTGAACGCCTATGTTCGCCGCCAGGATGGCTGGGCCTTGCTGGCGCATGATGTCCCAACGGTGATGGTATCATCGAGCTGGTCCGATGTGACCCGGGTTGAGCGCTTTTTCGATGGCGACTATCACCGCCCGGGCGATCAGGTGAAACCTGGCCTCGATCTGTCTGGCACGGCCGAGGACGTGGCTTTTCATGTCGCGCTGGTTCGCCACTTCGCTGACCCGAAGAAGGTTCCACTGCCTTCTAAATGAAGCACTAGCCCTGACGGGACAGTGCGTTTACATGGGCCGCCACGAATCTTCCAACCAGACGCAAAGTGGCACCCATGGACATTCCTCTCGGCCTTACCTTCGATGACGTGCTGCTGCGTCCGGCCGAATCCGATATCCTGCCCTCGATGGCGGATACCAGCACGCGGCTGACCGCGCAGATCGGCCTCAACATCCCTGTGATCTCATCGGCGATGGACACGGTGACGGAGGCCGACATGGCGATTGTCATGGCCCAGCTGGGCGGGATCGGCGTGCTGCACCGCAACCTGACGATTGAGGAACAGGTCGCCGCCGTCCGCGCGGTGAAGCGCTTCGAAAGCGGCATGGTGGTCAATCCGATCACGATTGGCCCCGATGCCACGCTGGGCGAAGCGCGGATGATGATGGAAGCTAACCGCATTTCTGGCATTCCGGTGGTTGAGGCCGGCGGCCGCCTCGTCGGCATCCTGACCAATCGCGACGTCCGCTTTGCCGATAACCCGGCCCAGCCGGTGCGCGAACTGATGACGCACGAAAATCTCGCCACGGTTCGCGCCGGTGTCAGCCAGGAAGAAGCGCGCAAGCTGCTGCATCAACGCCGGATCGAAAAGCTGCTGGTCGTGGATGAGAATTTCCACTGCACCGGGCTGATCACGGTCAAGGACATGGAAAAGGCCGTGACCTATCCGGATGCGACCAAGGACGCGGCAGGCCGACTGCGCGTTGCGGCCGCGACCACGGTGGGTGACAAGGGCTTTGAACGGACCGAGGCGCTGCTCGCGGCCGAATGCGATGTGGTGATCATCGACACCGCCCACGGCCATAACAAGGACGTTGCCCGTTCGGTGGAGCGGGTGAAGAAGCTGTCAAACTCGGCCCAGGTCATCGCCGGGAACGTCGCGACCTATGAAGCAACCCGCGCGCTGATCGATGCCGGGGCTGATGCCGTAAAGGTGGGGATCGGGCCAGGCTCGATCTGCACCACCCGCGTGGTTGCCGGGGTGGGCGTGCCGCAGTTGACCGCGATCATGGAAGCCGCGCGCGCCGCAGCTGACAGCAAGACCCCGATCATCGCCGATGGCGGTCTGCGCACTTCGGGCGATGCGGCCAAGGCGCTGGCGGCGGGTGCCTCGACCATCATGGTTGGCTCGATGCTGGCGGGCACCGAGGAAGCACCGGGCGAGACCTTCCTCTATCAGGGGCGGGCCTACAAGTCGTACCGCGGGATGGGTTCGGTCGGGGCCATGGGCCGCGGCAGCGCAGACCGTTACTTCCAGGGCGACATCAAGGATCAGATGAAGCTGGTGCCCGAAGGGATCGAAGGCCAGGTGCCGTACAAGGGCCACGCCCGCGATGTCGTTCACCAGCTGGTCGGGGGGATCAAGGCGGCGATGGGCTATACCGGATCGGCCACGATCGAGGACCTGCGCACCCGCGCCAACTTTGTGCGCATCACCAACGCGGGCCTGAAGGAAAGCCACGTCCATGACGTGACGATCACCCGCGAGGCCCCGAACTACAAGTTGTGACGCCGCAGGCGCGGGTTCAGGCGGCGATCGAGATCCTCGATCTCGTGATCGCCGCTGCGCGCGCCAATGGCGCCCCGGCCGACCGCGTGGTCAGCGACTGGTTCCGCACCCGCCGCTTCGCCGGCAGCAAGGACCGCCGCGCGGTGCGCGAGCTGGTCTACCAGGCCATCCGGGCCTGCGGGCCAGTGCCCAGCGAAGGACGCGCCGCGATGTTGCGGGTGGCGCAGGACGATGCGGCCGTGGCCAACCTGTTCGATGGATCGCCCCACGCGCCGGTGCCGATTGATGCGGGTGAAGCTGCTGCCGATGGCGGCGTTGCACCGGCTTGGCTCGAAGCTGCCTTGGCCGAAAGTGGGATTGCGGGCGCCGATGCGCTGGCCCTGCTCGAACGCGCCCCGCTCGACCTGCGGATCAACACGCTGAAGGCGGATCCCACATCGCTTGAATTGCCAATGGCGGGCGAACGGGGGCCTGCCCGCCATAGTCTGCGCCTTCCTTATGGCACCCAGGTCGAGGCGTGGGATGCCTATGCCAGCGGGCAAATCGAGGTCCAGGATGCAGGGTCGCAGCTGGTCTGCTCTGCGCTGGCGGTGCAGCCCGGTGCGCTAGTTATCGACCTTTGTGCGGGAGCAGGCGGCAAGACGTTGGGGTTGGCGGCGGCCATGGACAACCGTGGCCGGCTGATTGCCTGCGATGTTGATCGCCCGCGCCTGTCCAAGCTGGAACCCCGCGCAATCCGCGCCGGGGTAACGATTGCCGAGACGCGGCTGCTCGATCCCAATCGCGAGGCAGCGGCGCTGGCCGATCTGATGGGCCAGGCCGATGCGGTGCTGGTCGATGCGCCCTGTTCGGGTACGGGGACCTGGCGGCGCAATCCGGAGGCGCGCTGGCGACTGACGCCCGATCAACTGGCCCGCTATGTGGCGATCCAGTCCCGGCTGCTTGATCTGGCCGCAGGACTGGTGCGACCCGGTGGGCGGCTCGGCTTTGTCACCTGCTCGCTGCTTGACGCCGAGGGCGCAGCGCAGGCCGAAGGGTTTCTGGCACGTCATCCCGAGTGGGAGACCGAGACGCTTGACCTTGGCGCGGGTGAAGCACGTGGTCCAGGCTTACGCCTGTCCCCCGCGCGTGACGGCACCGATGGGTTTTTCGTCGCCTGCTTCCAAAAGAGGTGATAACAGGTCGGCCAATGTCGAGCCTTTGGGAGCAACTGATGCGCTTTACCCCTGCCGCGCTGGCCTTGTCGCTGCTGGCGGCAGTTACGGCCAGCGTCAGCCTGTCTGCGCCGCCGGTCCCGCTCGATCCGCGCGCCGCGGTGCTACTTGCCGATGGGCGCAGGGCGCTGGCTAGCGGGGACGCCAATGGCGCGATCGATGCTTATGAAGCCGCACTGGTGATTCAGCCCGGCCACGCCGCGATCCTGCTCAACCTGGCCGAAGCAACCCGCAAGCAGGGGCTGCAAGGCAAGGCACTGCGCTATTACCGCGAAGTGCTGGAAGGCGATCCGGGCAATGTCTACGCGATCTCTGGCGAAGGGATCGCGCTGGTCGAAAAGGGTGCGATTGAGCGCGCCCGCCGCAATCTTGCCCGGCTTGAGCAGGTCTGTGGCAACGGTTGCGGGCCCGCGAAGGAACTGGCCGCCGCAATCCAGCAGGGGCCGACACCGCAGATCGTTACCGCCGAGGCGGTGCAGGCCAAGCCAACTGTCTCCGCAAACTAGGCGAACGTCAGATCAGGTCGCGGAATTCGTCCAGCACGGCGCGGTAGACGCGCTTCTTGAAGGGCACGATCACCTCCGGCAGCTGCGCCGGCTCCAGCCACTGCCATTCGCAGAATTCGGCCGGATCGTGGGCATCAAGCCGGACGTGATGATCCTCACCGCTGAAGCGCGCGAGCACCCAGTGTTGCCGTTGCCCGCGATATTGGCCGCCCCACAGCTTGCCGATCAGGTCGTCGGGCAGATCATAAAGCACTTCCTCGCGCGTTTGCGCCAGAATCGTGACGTGTTCTTCGGCAACCCCGGTTTCTTCCCATAGCTCACGCAGGGCAGCGGTGCGGACATCCTCACCCTCGTCGATTCCGCCCTGCGGCATCTGCCAATAAACGCCCCCTTCGTCGGGCTGGCCGCGGGTGTCGATGCGCTTGCCGACAAAGGCAAGCCCGGCGGCGTTGACCAGCATGACCCCCACACAGGGGCGATAGGGCAGGGTGGCGAAATCGGTCTGGGGGGGGAGGTCGCTCATCAC
>JBEGJL010000359.1:0-7139 GCA_041184605.1 Pseudomonadota bacterium | reverse complement strand
GGCTGAACCTTGTCCTGAACCATCCCCGCAAGGCCGCGCTGGTTCTTGGGGCCCTGGCCGCAACCGGGTTCCAGCCGCTCGGCCTGTGGCCGCTGACCTTGCTGGCCGTGGCAGGACTTATCGCGCTCGTCGGCCGCGCGCCTGGCTGGAAGCAGGCTGCGCTGATTGGCTGGTGTTTTGGCGTCGGGCACTTCAGCCTGGGCAACAACTGGATCGCCACGGCCTTTACCTATCAGGCCAATATGCCGGCCTGGCTGGGTTGGGTGGCGGTGGTGCTGCTCTCGCTTTACCTTGCAGTTTATCCCGCGCTGGCGGCGCTGATCGGCTGGTCGGCGCGGCGGTCTGCCGCAGGTTTCGTGCTGGCCTTTGCAGGCGGCTGGATCGTCAGCGAGTGGCTACGCTCCTGGGTCTTTACCGGCTTTGCCTGGAACCCGTTGGGGGTCGCGGCGCTCGGCGGCTTTGCGCGGCCGGGCCTTGCCCTGCTGCTGCCGTGGCTGGGGACCTATGCGCTGTCGGGATTGGTCGTGTTGCTGGCCGGATGCTGGTGGAAGGCGGCGGTTCGCGGCGAAAGAGACGGGCACGGCCTCGCGCTCATTCTGGTCCCACTGGTCGCACTGCTCGTGCCGCAACTTGTCCAGCCCAAGCCGGAACTGTCGCACCATCGCTATACGCTGGTCCAGCCCGATATCCGGCAGGAGGTGCTCAACGATCCGGCCTGGTTTGACTGGCAGTTCCAGCGCCTCGCCGCCCTGTCGCGCGGTCAGGGTGAGCGGCTGGTCCTCTGGCCCGAATCCGGGGTGCCGGACTATCTGCGCGATGGCTATCCCGAGCGCTATTACCTCGACACGTTCGGGGCGGATCCGGCCTTGGCCCGCCGCCGACTTGGGTGGGCGATCGGTCCGGGTGCGACGCTGCTGACCGGCTCGGTTGATCTTGAGATCGCCGGCGAACATGTAGCCGGTGCCCGCAACGTGGTGACCGCGCTGGATCACGCCGGAACGATCCGTGGCAGCTACGCCAAGGCTCACCTTGTCCCCTATGGCGAATACCTGGCGCTGCGCTGGCTGCTTGAGCCGCTGGGCGTGGAACGGCTGGTGCCTGGCGCGATCGACTTCTGGCCCGGGCCCGGCCCGCGCACGCTGGATCTTGGCCGCAATGGCAAGGCGGGCATCCAGATTTGCTATGAAATCATCTTTTCGGGTCAGGTGGTCGATCGGGCCAACCGCCCCGATTTCCTGTTCAATCCTTCGAATGACGGCTGGTTCGGCAGCTGGGGTCCGCCGCAGCACCTGGCGCAGGCCCGCTTGCGCGCGATCGAGGAAGGGCTGCCGGTGCTGCGCTCGACAACGACAGGTATTTCTGCGGTAATCGACGGGCGCGGGGTGGTTCGCCAGCATGTCCCGCGGCTCGTTCCGGGGCGGCTTGACGGGCAAGTGCCGATCGCCCTGGCGCCGACCCTGTTTTCACGTCTTGGCAATATGTTGCCGCTTGGTTGGGCCATACTTGTTCTTGTTGCAGGAGTGGTTGCCAGCCGCCGCCGAAAGGGCTAGGAGAGTGATATAAAGATTTCTTTATATCGAGGACGCGATGCGCACCGACTATCTCTTCACCTCCGAAAGCGTTTCCGAAGGCCATCCGGACAAGGTCGCAGACCAGATTTCGGATTCGATTGTCGACCTGTTCCTGGCGAAGGATCCGGAAGCGCGCATCGCCTGTGAAACGCTGACCACCACCCAGCTGGTGGTCCTGGCCGGCGAAATCCGCTGCAAGGGTGTTTACGAAAACGGCGAATGGGCTCCCGGCGCCAAGGAAGAGATCGAGGCGACCGTGCGCAAGACCGTTCGCGAGATCGGTTATGAGCAGGACGGCTTCCACTGGGACAAGTTCGAATTCATCAACCGCCTGCACGGCCAGTCGGCGCACATCGCCCAGGGCGTGGATGCGGGGGCCAACAAGGATGAGGGCGCGGGCGACCAGGGCATTATGTTCGGGTACGCCACCGATGAAACGCCCGACCTGATGCCGGCGACGCTCTATTACAGCCATAAGATCCTGGAAAAGATGGCTGCTGATCGCCATTCCGGCGCGGCGCCCTTCCTGGAACCCGATGCCAAGAGCCAAGTCACCCTGCGTTATGAAGGCAGCCTGCCGGTGGCTGCCACCGCCGTGGTGGTCAGCACCCAGCACGCCCCGGGCTATGACGAGGGCGAAAAGGAAGCTGAGCTCCATGACTATGTGAAGCGGGTGATCGCCGAAGTGATCCCACCCGTGCTGCTGCGCGAAACCGAATACTTCATCAACCCGACGGGCAGTTTTGAGATCGGCGGCCCCGATGGCGACGCGGGTCTGACCGGCCGCAAGATCATCGTTGATACCTATGGCGGTGCCGCTCCGCACGGTGGCGGCGCATTTTCGGGCAAGGACCCGACCAAGGTTGACCGTTCGGCCGCCTATATCACCCGCTATCTCGCCAAGAACGTCGTCGCCGCCGGCCTTGCCACGCGCTGCACGATCCAGTTGGCCTATGCGATCGGCGTGTCAAAGCCGCTTTCGCTCTATGTCGATACGCACGAGACCGGCACTGTGGGCGATGACAAGATCGAAGCCGCGATCCTGGGCCTGCCCAAGCTGGGCGGCCTGACCCCGCGCTCGATCCGCACCCACCTGGGCCTGAACAAGCCGATCTACAAGCCGACCGCGGCCTATGGCCACTTCGGCCGCAAGGCGGACGGCGACTTCTTCCCGTGGGAACGCACCGACCTGGTCGATGATCTGAAAGCGGCGCTGGGCTGACGCCTAGCGCCGATAGTCAGCCGTAATCACCCCGGCGGCCGCAAGCTCTGCCTCGTGGGCTTCCTCGCGCCATTCCTCGGTCAGGGCTTGGGCTTCCCAGTCCAGCATGGCGGGGTGGGACAGCACGTGGTCGACCCAGGCCTGCCCCTTACCGACATCCAGCCCGTAAGTGCGGATGCGGAAGGCGACCGGCGCGAAGAAGGCGTCGACCGCCGTAAAATCCGGGCCAGCCAGCCAAGGTCCGCCGAATTGCGCAAGCCCTTGTTCAAACAGTTCGCGCACGCGGGTGACATTGCGTTGCAGCCCCTCGCTCATCGGCTTGGGCGTCACCCGCACGCCGACGTTCGTGGTGCAGTCGTTGCGCAGGTGGCCAAAGCCGCCGTGCATTTCGCAGACCGCGCCCATGGCAAAGATCCGCGCTTCGGGATCGGCTGGCCACACGCCCTCGTGCCGGTCAGCCAGGTACAGCGTGATGCCCAGTGAGTCCGGCACCTTGCGCTCGCCATCGATCAGCAGCGGGACCTGCCCGGTGGGAGAAAACGCGCGAAAGTCTGCGTAATTGTCGGGCTTGGTGAAGGGCTCGAAGCGTTCGGCAAAGGGAATGCCCAGCGCCTTCATCAGCAGCCAGGGGCGCAGCGACCAGCTGGAATAATTCCGGTTGGCGGTGATCAGGGTGTAGCTCATCAGGGTAAGGCTAACTCGACTTTGCCTTATCGCACAACCCGTCACCCTGAACTTGTTTCAGCGCCCATCCATGGATTTGCCCGGGTGGAGCCGGTGTCTCCAATATCCAGCCAGCTGCCCGGCAACTCAACGCAGGTGCTTGGCGGCGCGATGGATCCTGAAACAAGTTCAGGATGACGGCAGGGGAGGGCAGATGCCCGCCTCATCCGGCCAATGTTTCATCCGGGCGCGCCCCAGATCAAGAAACAGCGCCGGCAGCTTGGCCAGCATCAGCACCTTGTGGATGCACCAGTCGGCAGCGCGTTCGTTCCAGCGGGCGGTGGCGCGGCCCTGCCGCTCCAGCCAGCGCTGATAGGGCAGGAAATGATCCGGCTCGTCGCGGTGCACGATTTCAAAGATCTTCTTCATCACCGGGTCTGACATGATCAGCCGGTTCTTCAGGATGATCTCGACCTGCCTGAACCCGCGCTGCTCGGTCAGCATGATCACGCGGCAGAGGCGTTCGAACTCGTCCGGCTCGGTGACGATGCGGTGGGTGTCCAGTTCCTCGATCGTGCAGCGGAACACCCACTGGATAAAGCGGTCGATATGGCCGACCCCGCGATCGACCACCAGCGGCATCCGCCCCTGCACTTCAAACCAGCGGCGGAACATCAGGTAGTGCTTGCGCTCATCGGCGCGATGCTTGGCAATCTCGGCCTGGAAGGCGTGATCATCCGGGCAGCGCGCCCGCACCGCTTCCAGCACGCGGTCCAATGAGGTGTAACCGCGGTGTTCGTTGTAGATATAGATCGACGCCAGGACGTCGAGATAGCGCTCCCGCAAGGCCTGGCGCAGGCCCATCTAGCCCAGCATGCCATTGAGATCGGCGATCGCCTCGACGAACTCCTCGCGGAAATCCTGGACCACGCCTTTGGCGCTACGGACCTGATCGACCAGGCCGACGCCCTGACCGACGAAATAGCTGACCAGATCGCGCGCCGCCTCATTACCATTGACCACAGACTTTTCGATCCGCTGGAACGCCGGTTCGGAAACCATGCCCATCAGCGGCATCGGCAGCGGGCCGGGACCGTCCGCCGCATCCCAGGCTTCATGCCAGGCGGTCTTGAGCTGGCGCGCCGGCTTACCCGTGCGGCTGCGGCTGCGGACGGTATCGCGGCTGCGCGCGGCGACCATCTTTTCGCGGAAGGCTTCGCTGGTTTCGCTTTCGGTCGTCGCCAGCCAGACCGATCCGGTCCAGGCGCCCTGCGCGCCGGCCGCCATCATCCCGGCCATCTGTGCCCCGGTCATGATCCCGCCCGCGGCCAGGACGGGGATGTGATGGCCCGCGCTCTTCAACGCACGGACCACTTCCGGGATCAGCACCAGTGTTGAAACCTCTCCGCAGTGGCCGCCGGCTTCGGTGCCTTGGGCAACGATGATATCAACCCCGGCCGCCGCTTGGCGCAGCGCGTGTTCCTTGGCCCCGACCAGCGCGGCCACCGGCACGCCGCGCTTCTTGCCTTCCTCGATCATCCTTGGCGGGGCGATGCCCAGCGCATTGGCGATCAGCCGGATCGGGTGGCGGAAGGCGACTTCCATCTGGGCGTAACCATTTTCTGGCGTGATCCCGGCGCGGCCCTCATACCGGACCACCTCTTCGGGTGCCACTGCAACCCCGTACTGCCCCAGCAGTTCCGCGGTAAACTGGCGGTGCTGCTGCGAAATCGCCGCGGCGCGCTGTTCGTTGTCCTGGAATTCGGCGACGCGGGGATCGACAATCTCGGGCACCAGCACGTCGACGCCGTAGGGTGCGCCATCGATGTGCGCGTCGATCCAGGCGAGTTCTTCCTCAAGCTGGTCCGGCGTGAAGCGCGTTGCGCCCAGCACGCCAAAGCCGCCCGCCTTGCTGACCGCGACCACCACATCGCGGCAATGGCTGAAGGCAAACAGCGGGAACTCGCACCCCACCATCCGGCACACGGCATTGTTCATGATTCTCTCCCTTTGCGGGAGCGATCATTGCCCGCGCCGGACTGCGCCGCAAGGGGCGACTATCCGCCTGGCTAGGCGATCACAGCGGTAGGTAATGCGCGGTCGTCTTGGCCGCCACTTCCTCGGCCGTCACGCCGGGGGCCAGTTCGATCAGCTTGAACGGCGATTGGTGATCGGGGCGCTGGAAGACGCAGAGGTCGGTGATGACCATGTCCACCACGTTGCGCCCCGTCAGTGGCAGGGTGCATTCGGGGATGAACTTGGGGCTGCCATCCTTGGCGCAGTGTTCCATCACCACGATGATCTTCTTGACCCCGGCGACAAGGTCCATTGCCCCGCCCATGCCCTTGATCATCTTGCCCGGCACCATCCAGTTGGCGATGTCACCGTTCTGCGAGATTTCCATCCCGCCGAGCACGGTCAGGTCGATCTTGCCGCCACGGATCATCGCGAAGGACTGGGCGCTGTCGAAATAGGCCGAATGCGGCAGCTCGCTGATCGTCTGCTTGCCGGCGTTGATCAGATCGGCATCAACCGCGTCCTCGGTCGGGAAGGGGCCGATCCCCAGCATCCCGTTTTCGCTCTGCAAGGTCACCGTGATCCCGGCGGGAACGTGGTTTGCCACCAGCGTCGGGATGCCGATGCCCAGGTTCACGTAAAAGCCGTCGCGCAGTTCCTGCGCGGCGCGGGCCGCCATCTGGTCGCGGGTCCAGCCCGTGGTCAGTCCATCATGCTTGGTCATCAGCCGACATCCGTGCTGCGGGTGGTGCGGAATTCGATCTTCTTGTCATAGGGGCCGCCCACGATCAGCCGCTGGACATAGACGCCCGGCAGGTGGATCGCATCGGCATCAAGCTGGCCCGGTTCGACCAGCTCTTCCACCTCGACCACGCAGACCTTGCCGCAAGTGGCGGCGGGGACGTTGAAGTTGCGCGCGGTCTTGCGGAACACGACATTGCCGGTGGTGTCGACCTTCCACGCCTTGACCAGCGCCAGGTCGGCCACGATCCCGCGCTCAAGGATATATTCCTCACCATCAAAGACCTTGGCTTCCTTGCCCTCGGCAACCAGCGTGCCGACGCCGGTCTTGGTGTAGAAGCCGGGAATCCCTGCCCCGCCGGCGCGCATCCGCTCGGCCAAGGTTCCTTGCGGGCAGAATTCCACCTCAAGCTCGCCCGACAGGTACTGGCGCTCGAACTCCTTGTTCTCACCCACGTAGCTGGAGACCATCTTCTTCACCTGCCGCGTGCGCAGCAGCTTGCCGATGCCCTCGTTGTCGATCCCGGCATTGTTCGAATAGAAGGTCAGCCCGCTCACGCCGCTGTCGCGCACCGCATCGAGCAGCCGCTCCGGAATACCGCACAGGCCAAAGCCGCCGCAGGCAATGTGAAGGTCATTCTTCAGCAGGCCTTCAAGCGCCGCTGCCGCATTGGGATAAAGCTTGTTCATTTCCGCTCCCCGCTGGAAAATCCCCTTCCCGCTAAAGGCAGTACGCGGCCCACGCAATTGCAAGCCGCGCGATCACGGTTGCATGGAATGCACCGGTCAGGCCAACAGGTCCAGCCCCAGCAGCGCGCCCAGGTCGGACAGCGCCTGTTCGCCGCTGGTCACCTTGATTGCCGCCATGCCCAGCTGCGCGGCCGGCTTGCAGTTGATGCCCAGGTCATCAAGATAGATGCAAACGT
>JBEGJL010000358.1:0-3793 GCA_041184605.1 Pseudomonadota bacterium | reverse complement strand
CTGCAGGGGGGATCGATTCGGGGATCGGTTCATCCGTGCCGGACAGCTACCACGCCGACTCCTTGTTCATGCTGCGCGCCGCAAATCGGGGAGCTGGACACACGCAAGAACGCCACGCACGCGTGCGGCCGCAGGCGCCTCGATGCGTTGGCCTTTGAGTGCCAACCGCACAGTGCGCTCGCACAGCTGCCGGTACAGGTCCAGGGCGACCGGGTCGAAAGCCTCCATCTCCGCGACATGCTTGCGTACCGACGCCACGTCACCGCGCGACACCGGACCGGGCATGCCCTGCGCGAGTCCGGTCTGCGCGATCGAGGCAAGCGTGCCGCGCACCAGCGGGACCAGGGCCTGCACGGCGGCTTGCTCGGTTGATCCCCAGGATCGCCACATGGCCGATGCTTTGCGCAGCATGGCGTTGACGAACTGGGACGTATAACCCGCGGCTGCGTGATAGAGCGGGCGCGCGCCAGGCGGCAGTCGGTTGACGGCGCAACCGAGCCGTCCGGCGATGGCCACGAGTACCGCATCCAGCGGCTCGCCCGCTTCTACCGTGATTGTGCATCCGGGGAGGGGCCGCGCAGCTGCCTGCGGATCGCCGAAGGATTGCAGCGGATGAAAACCGCCGATGAAGGCGCCATCCGACGCGGCCTTGGCCAGCGCAGAGACCTCGGTGGCCCCGCTGCAGTGGACGACGAAGGTGCCCGCTCGCCAGCGCAGCGCGTCTGCGGTCGGCCCGATCGCCTCGTCGGGTGTGGTGACAAACACCAGATCGCACCATTGCGCGACTTCTTGCGACGTCATCACCGCGCAGTCTTGCACGCGCTCGGCCAACACCTGCGCCTGCACGTGGCGGATGCTGGCTGCGGCGCAGACGCGCAGTCCCTGGTCCGCGCACTGCCAGGCCAGGGCCTTGCCGAGGCGGCCCGCGCCGATGAATCCGATGCGCAGAGTGTCCGCGTCCATCATGGGCGGGTCCTACAGCAGCCAGTGGTCCTGCACCACCAGGGGTCGATCTTCTCGACGAAATTGGGCAGTTCGGCCAGTAGCGCGCGCCCCTCCGGGCTCTCAAGCGCCGACTTGAGTGCGTCCTCGGAGTCGAACCACAGCTCGGAGAAGCCCTCATAGGGAAAGCCCGGGAAGCGCCCGGGTTCGATCAGGTTGACCGATTAGCGGCGCATTCCCGGCAGCTTCTTGCACAACTCCGAATGCGCGTTGAGCCAGTGCGTCTCGAACTGTTCGCGCGTGAGTGACTTCTTGCGTTGCACCATGCCGATGCGCTTGTACATGATTACTTTTGCCATGGGCTCTCCCAGTATCGAAAATGGCATCCATGCTACGGTGCCTGTCACCTTGCCGCAATCAAATTTAGCGACACAGGGCCTTCGAAAAAAGCGAATGCCTGGGCGGATCGGGATGCACGCTTTCGCAATCCGCGTTCGCTGTCTTGCCCAAATTCAGATGGCCCCTGCCGCCGCCCTGCGTCTAAGATGCCGACCAAACAAGGAGACAAGGTATGACAGGCACACCGGCGCCGGATGAGGACGATCCAAAAATCGCTTTCCTGGCTGTCAACAAGGCATATGGCGGACAGGGAGGACGAGGCCGCAGCACCCTGGCCCTGACGGACTTCAATCTCGACATCCAGCCGCATGAAATCGTCTCGATCCTGGGTCCCACAGGCTGTGGCAAGTCGACGGCGCTCAACCTGCTGGCCGGATTCGAGCCCACGACGTCGGGCGCGGTCCTGGCCGATGGTGAGCCGGTCGATGGGCCGGGGCCCCGCCGGGCTGTCGTGTTCCAGCAACCCTCTCTGTTTCCGTGGCTCGATGTGTTCTCCAACATCGTGTTGGGCGTCAAATGCCGAGGCGTGCCGCGGGACGATTACGAGCCGCGTGCCCTGGGGCTTATCGCGGAGGTAGGACTAAAGGGGTTCGAACATCACTACCCCTACCAGTTGTCCGGTGGCATGCAGCAGCGGGTGCAGATTGCGCGGGCCCTAATCAGCGAGCCGGAGATCCTCCTGATGGACGAGCCCTTCGGCGCGCTCGACTACCAGACCCGATTGATGATGCAAAAGCTCCTGCTGCGGCTATGGGAGCATTTCAAGCCCACCATCCTTTTCATCACCCATGACGTGGGCGAGGCGGTCTTCATCTCCGACCGCGTCATCGCCATGACCCGGCGGCCCGGTCGCGTCAAGCGCGAAGTGCGTGTGCAGGCCCCCAAGCCGCGCGGCTACGAATTCCTCGCATCTCCCGAGTTCACCTCCCTAGAGCACGAGCTCGTGATGGCGGTCCAGAGCGAAGTCGAAGACCCCATCGAAACAACGGCCTGAAGGAGGGCCTTATCATGAAGATCACCAAATTGTTCAAGGGCGCTGCTGCCAGCCTCATGCTGGCCTGCGGTGCGGTCGGCGCGCAGACGCCGCAAAAGCTCATCGAATTCAATTACGGTATTCCCAATGCCGACCATGCCGCGGTGTTCGTCGCGCAGGACCTGGGTCTGTTCGAGAAGGCCGGCCTCAAGCCCAAGTTCTTCACATTCGCCTCGGGCGCCCCCTTGCTTGCGGGGCTCAAGAGCGAGAGTCTGGATGTCGTGACGGCGGGCCTGGCCCTGGCGTTTGCCCTGGGGCAGGACATCCCGCTCAAGTTTCTTTTCTGGCAGACCAATGCCGCTGCTGCAGAGGGCCTGGTGGTAGATCCGAAGTCCGGCGTGACCAGCTATCGCGATATCGCCAAGGCCAAGAAGATCGGCGCCGCGTCCGGTACCTGCGCGCAGGTGGCCCTCTACCTCATGGCCAAGAAGGCGGGCGTCGACTGGAATTCGCTGAACGTGGTGAACATTCCTGCGCCCCTGTTCCGCAACTCGTTCCTCAGTGGCTCGATTGATGCCGGCGTGGCCTGGCCACCGTTCTCGCTGCAACTGCAGTCGGAGGGCTATCCGGTGGTCAGCTTCGACGAGGACTACACCCCCGCGGGCGGCGTGTGCCCGGGCCTGACCGGGGCGCGGCCGGACTTCCTTAAGAAAAATCCGGAAGTTGCCCTTAAACTGATCCAGGTCGAGGTGATGGCGCGCGAAGCGATGGCACGCAATCCGCAACTGGGCATCGATGCCTATGCCAAGCGCCTGGGCGTTTCCCCCGCGGTGGCCAAGGCCACGCTCGATCGCCAGTGCTGCGGCCGTATTCCCAGCATGGCCGAACAGGTCAACCCTGACTCGCCTTATTCTATGGTGTCCAGGGAAGGCGGGCTGGTGGGCAAGCTGATGCTGGCCAACGAGGCCCTCCACGCCGCTAAGGTGATTCCGCAGCTGATTCCTCTGGCCAAGATCCAGGCCGCGGTGGATCCATCGTACATCCAAGAATACCTCAAGCAGAACCTTAACTGACCCCGTCGACCGATTACCGCGAGGTGCCGCCACCGCAGCTGCCGGGGCGCCGCCGTCTGCCAAACGTGACTTACTCGCTGCTTTCGGTGGCGATCGTCCTGGTCGCCTGGACGGCGCTGTCTCATTCGAGCTTCGTCAAGCCCGGCTACCTGCCCACGCCGCAGTCGCTGTGGGACGCATTCATGGAACTGGTCCGCGAGGGCTACCAGGGCAAGCCCCTTCTGGAGCATGTCAAAGTCAGCCTGGCACGCACGCTCAGTGGTTTCGCCACCGGGGTGCTGGTCGGTGTGCCGCTGGGCCTTTTTACCGGCTACAGCGCGCGGGCCGGCGCCATGGTCTCGCCGATCATGGCCTTCATCCGTCCGATTCCCCCGATCGCCTTCATCCCGATGACGGTGCTCTATTT
>JBEGJL010000357.1:0-3409 GCA_041184605.1 Pseudomonadota bacterium | reverse complement strand
CTTCCGCCGCGCCGCCTATCCCCGCCCACCCATGCCTGCCGACCGCATCCTTTCCCCATGGCGCACCGAACTGGGCGCAACGCTGCGTCTGGCCGCGCCGTTGGCGGCAGCCAACCTGCTGCAGATGCTGGTCTATGCGATCGACGTGATCTTCGTCGCCCGGCTGGGTGCGGAATCGCTGGCGGCGGCCTCGCTCGCCACGACGCTGTTCGGGCTGATGATGTGGTGCTTTTCCGGCCTGACCGGGGCCTGTGCGCCCTTGATCGCCGCCGAGCTGGGCCGCCGCCGTCATGCCGTGCGCGAGGTGCGCCGCACCGTCCGCATGGCGCTGTGGCTGGCGGTGCTGTGCGGGCTGGCCGGGATGGCGGTTTGCCTGTGGGGCGAGGCGCTTCTGCTGCTATCGGGGCAGGACCGCGAAGTATCGCGGATCGCGGGCGAATTCCTGGCGATCCTGCTCTGGGCAATGATCCCCAATGTCATGGCCACGGTGCTGCGCAATTTCGTCTCGGCACTGGGCCGTCCGATCTTCGCTACGGCGATTACGGGGCTGGCGATCATGGTCAACGCGCTGGGCAACTATGTTTTTGTCTTCGGCCACTTCGGTGCGCCCGTCTTAGGGCTCGATGGCTCCGCGATCTCCAGCGTGATCACCGCCTTTGCCATGCTTGGCGCCTATGTGCTGGCGATCCGCAACGACCGCCGCCTGCGCCGCTATCACCTGTTCGGCCGATGGTGGCGGGCGGAGTGGCAACGCTTCCGCGACGTGGTCCGGATCGGCACGCCGATTGCCCTGATCATCCTGGCTGAGGGCGGGCTGTTTTCCAGCGCGGCCTTCCTGATGGGCCGGATCGGGCAGGCCGAGCTGGCCGGGCATACGGTGGCGCTACAGGTTGCGGCGCTTGCTTTCCAGATCCCCTTTGGCATCGGCCAGGCGGCAACGATCCGGGTGGGCTACCACTTCGGCGCGGGTGATCGGGCGGCGATTGGCGGGGCCGGCAAGGCGGCGCTGATCCTGGCGATGAGCTATATGATCGTGCCGGCCGCAATCATGATCCTGGCGCCGCTGTCCGTATTGCAGATGTATGTCGATCCCGCCGATCCGGCGAATGCGGCGATGGTCAGCCACGCAGTCGGCTTCCTCGCCATCGCGGCAGCCTTCCAGCTGTTTGACGGACTGCAGGCCGTGCTGTCTGGGGCGCTGCGCGGCTTGCAGGATACGCGCGTACCGATGCAGCTGGCGCTGGTCGGCTACTGGCTTGGGGGCTTTGCTACCTCGGTCGTGCTGGGCTTCTTCACCCCGTTGGCCGGGACCGGGGTCTGGCTGGGCCTTGCAGTGGGCCTGGTAATCGTCTCGCTGCTGCTTGGCTGGCGCTGGCGGCAGCGCGATCGGCTGGGCCTGCTGCCACGCTAGCGCGATTCAAATCGCGCAATTTTTTCCGTCCCAGCCGGGTTGACGACTCTTCGGGGCCCACCCATATGCGCCCCGCTGGCACTCTCCTCGCGGGAGTGCCAAACGCATTGTATCAACGCAAAAGGGAGTTAACCCCATGGCATTCCGTCCGCTGCACGATCGCGTGCTCGTGCGCCGCGTAGAGGCTGAAGAAAAGACCGCCGGCGGCATCATCATCCCTGACAGCGCCAAGGAAAAGCCGGCTGAGGGCGAAGTCGTCGCCGTTGGCGCCGGTTCCAAGGCCGAAGATGGCAAGGTCACCCCGCTCGACGTCAAGGCTGGCGATCGCGTGCTGTTCGGCAAGTGGTCGGGCACCGAGGTCAAGCTCGATGGCGAAGACCTGCTGATCATGAAGGAATCGGACATCCTCGGCATCATCGGCTGAGCGACTTCCTGAACCCTCCAAACATTCCAGAATTTCGAAGGAACTGAACAATGGCTGCCAAGGACGTAAAATTCGGCCGCGACGCGCGTGAGCGCATTCTCGCCGGCGTCGACATCCTCGCCAATGCGGTGAAGGTCACCCTGGGCCCCAAGGGCCGCAACGTCGTGATCGACAAGAGCTTCGGCGCACCGCGCATCACCAAGGACGGCGTTTCGGTCGCCAAGGAAATCGAACTGAAGGACAAGTTCGAGAACATGGGCGCCCAGATGCTGCGCGAAGTCGCCAGCAAGGCCAATGACGCTGCCGGTGACGGCACCACCACCGCCACCGTGCTGGCCCAGGCGATCGTCCGCGAAGGCATGACCGCGGTTGCCGCCGGCATGAACCCAATGGACCTGAAGCGCGGTATCGACATCGCCGTCGGCAAGGTCGTCGAAAACCTCAAGAGCCGTTCGACCCCGGTCGCCGGTTCGGCTGAAATCGCCCAGGTCGGCATCATCTCGGCCAACGGCGACACCGAAGTCGGCCAGAAGATCGCCGAAGCGATGGAAAAGGTCGGCAAGGAAGGCGTGATCACCGTGGAAGAGGCCAAGGGCCTCGAATTCGAACTCGATGTCGTTGAAGGCATGCAGTTCGACCGCGGCTACCTTTCGCCTTACTTCATCACCAACCCGGAAAAGATGACGGTCGAACTCGAAAACCCGTACATCCTGATCCACGAGAAGAAGCTGTCGTCGCTCCAGGCGATGTTGCCGATCCTCGAAGCCGTGGTGCAGTCGGGCCGTCCGCTGCTGATCATCGCCGAAGACATCGAAGGCGAAGCGCTGGCCACCCTGGTGGTCAACAAGCTGCGCGGCGGCCTGAAGGTTGCGGCCGTCAAGGCTCCGGGCTTCGGCGATCGCCGCAAGGCCATGCTGCAGGACATCGCGATCCTGACCAAGGGCGAAATGATCAGCGAAGACCTGGGCATCAAGCTCGAGTCCGTCACCCTTGGCATGCTGGGTCAGGCCAAGAAGGTCACCATCGACAAGGACAACACCACCATCGTCGACGGCGCCGGTTCGGCTGACGAGATCAAGGCCCGCGTCGAACAGATCCGCGCCCAGATCGAAGTCACCACCAGCGACTATGACCGTGAAAAGCTGCAGGAACGCCTGGCCAAGCTGGCCGGCGGGGTTGCCGTGATCAAGGTTGGCGGTGCGACCGAAGTCGAAGTGAAGGAACGCAAGGACCGCGTTGATGATGCCCTGCACGCCACCCGCGCTGCGGTGGAAGAAGGCATCGTCCCCGGCGGCGGTACCGCGCTGCTTTATGCCACCAAGGCCCTCGATGGCCTGAAGGGCAGCAACGATGACCAGACCAAGGGCATCGACATCGTGCGCCGCGCGATCCAGGCCCCGCTGCGCCAGATCGCGACCAACGCCGGTCACGATGGTGCCGTGGTCGCCGGCAACCTGCTGCGCGAAAACGACGAGAACATGGGCTTCAACGCCTCGACCGACGTCTATGAAAACCTGAAGGCTGCCGGCGTGATCGACCCGACCAAGGTCGTCCGCACTGCCCTGCAGGACGCG
>JBEGJL010000356.1:0-5099 GCA_041184605.1 Pseudomonadota bacterium | reverse complement strand
TAGGTGCGCTGTCCGCCAAGCTGGCAAAGCACTGTCCCGAGCAGGCGGTGGCCCGAACGCGGCACTTCACCGCCCATATTCGCAAGCACGAAGGCCCCGGTACCATATGTCGCCTTCGTTTCACCCGGTTTGAGGCAACCCTGCCCGATGGTTGCGCTTTGCTGGTCACCGACCAGACCGGCGATCGGGATTGCTTCGCCAAACAGATCGGCAGTGGTCGCCGCGAACCGGCCGGCGTTGTCGGTAACTTCCGGCAGGGCGGCCAGCGGCACGCCCAGCATTTCGCACAGGCCCGCATCCCAGCTTGCGTCGGCAAGCGGCAAGAGCAGGGTGCGGCTGGCATTGCTGGCATCGGTGACATGGGCGCCGCCCGACAGCTTCCAGGTCAACCAGGATTCGACCGTTCCCAAGGCCAGTCGCCCGGCCGCCGAGGCTTCCGCCACCGCCGGTACATTATCGACCAGCCAACGCATCTTGGTGCCGGAGAAATAGGGGTCAAGCAGCAGGCCGGTCGCGGCCTGGACCACCGGCTCTTGCCCGTTTTCACGCAGGCTGGCGCAGAAATCGGCGGTGCGGCGGTCCTGCCAGACCAGGGCGTGGTGGAGCGGCTGGCCGGTCACCTTATCCCAGGCGACCACGGTCTCGCGCTGGTTGGTGATCCCGATTGCCGCCACGCGGTCTGCACCGCCTGCCGCTGCGACAACCTGCCGCACGCAGGCGAGGGTCTTGTCCCAGATCTCGGCCGCATCATGCTCCACCCAGCCCGGCTGGGGGTAATATTGGGTCAGCTCCTGCTGGGCGACACCCTTGAGCGCCCCGTCCGGGGCGAACAGCATGGCCCGGGTCGAGGTGGTGCCGGCATCAAGCACCAGGATCAGGTCGCCACTAGCAGTTCCCGTAACAGTCATTGCAGCCTCTTTGTTTTGCCGCTTCCTAGCGGGCGCGAAGGGGCTTGGCGAGGGGGGCGGCAGGGGCCATATCGCCTTTCGATGAATATCCCAGCCAAGCCCTGGCCGACCGGCCTGTCAGAACTATGCGAACCGCTAGTCCGGCGCGTCCTCGCGCCCAATGCCTCGCCCTATACCTTCACCGGCACCCAAACCTACATCATCGGCACCGGCAGCGAGGTGGCGGTGATTGATCCCGGTCCGGCGGACGATGGTGCCGGCAGCGAACCGAGCCCATTCAAGGGGGCTGACACGAATGGCGTCGGCCACGTCGAGGCCATACTGGCCGCCGTTGGCGCGGCCAAGATCACTGCCATCCTGTGTACGCATACCCACCGCGACCATTCGCCCGCAGCGGCCCCGCTCAAGGCGCTGACCGGCGCTCCGATCATCGGCTGCGCTCCCTTGAGCCTGAGCGACGACGGACCGCGTGCGGACTCCGCTTTCGATCATGGCTATGCGCCGGACCGCGTGCTGCGCGATGGCGAGCGGATCAGCGGACCGGACTGGACGATTGAGGCGGTGGCCACGCCCGGCCATACCAGCAATCACCTGTGCTATGGCCTGGTTGAAAGCGGCGCGCTGTTCACCGGCGATCACGTGATGGCCTGGTCAACCAGCGTGGTGTCCCCCCCGGACGGTGACATGAGCGCCTATATGGCAAGCCTGCAAAAGCTCTATGATCGCGCCGATACCCGTTATTACCCGGCCCACGGTCCGGCGGTCGACAAACCACGCCAGCTGGTCCGCGGCATGCTGGGCCATCGCCGCAGCCGCGAAGCGCAGATCCTGCGGCTGCTTGGCACGGGACCGCACCAAATCCCGACAATGGTTGCGGCCATGTACAAAGGGCTTGATCCGCGGCTGGTCGGCGCCGCCGGGCGCTCGGTCCTGGCGCATCTGGTCGATCTGGAACGGCAGGGCCGCGTGGCCTGCGAGGACGAGACATGGCACATCGCCAGTTGATGCATGCCTTGATAAGCAACCGATGAGGGGCCATTTGGGCACCTCTTCGCATAGGGATTCCCAATGACTGCCCAGCCCAGCAACCTTTCCGGGATCGATGTCCGTGCCGAGATCGAACGCCTGCGCAAGGAACGTAACGCGGTAATCCTGGCGCACTATTACCAAAAGCCGGAAATCCAGGACCTGGCGGATTTCGTGGGCGATAGCCTGGAACTGTCACGCAAGGCGGCGGACACCAATGCGGATGTCATCGCCTTTTGCGGGGTGAAGTTCATGGCCGATACGGCCAAGATCCTGAGCCCCGAAAAGATCGTGATCCTGCCCGACCTTGATGCCGGATGCAGTCTTGAGGATTCCTGCCCGCCCGAAAAGTTCAAGGCTTTTCGCGAAGCGCACCCCGATCACATCGCGCTGACCTACATCAACTGCTCGACCGAGGTGAAGGCGCTCTCCGACGTGATCGTCACCAGCTCCAGCGCCGAGACGATCCTGGCCCAGATCCCGCCCGAGCAGAAGATCATCTTCGGCCCCGACCGGCACCTGGGTGGCTACCTGAACCGCAAGTTCGGGCGCGACATGCTGCTCTGGCCGGGCGTCTGCATCGTGCATGAGGCCTTCAGCGAGACCGAGCTCCTGAAGCTCAAGGCCCAGCACCCCAATGCGCCGATCGCCGCGCACCCGGAATGCCCGCCGCATATCGTCGATCATGCCGACTATGTCGGATCGACCAGCGGCATCCTGCAATTCGCCAAGACCTTCCCCGGCGACACCCTGATCGTTGCGACCGAGCCGCACATCATTCACCAGATGCAGCTGGCGATCCCGGAAAAGACCTTCATCGGCGCGCCCGGCGCCGACGGGAACTGCAACTGCAACATCTGTCCCTACATGGCGCTCAACACGCTTGAGAAGCTCTACGTTGCGCTGCGCGACCTGCAGCCGCGGATCGAGATCGAAGAGCCGCTGCGGCTGGCGGCCAAGAAGAGCCTCGATGCGATGCTGGCCATGGCCAGCGGCACCGTGGGCAAGGGCGATCTCGGCCGCGCCTAGGCGTTAATCCACGATCCCCAGCAGCCGCTTTGCCAGCACGAGGTGCGGGCGGTCGATCATCTTGCCGTCGATCTGCAGCGTACCCGCATCGGGCTGGGCGGCAAAGGCGGCGATCACCGCGCGGGCCTGGGCCAGTTCTTCCTCGCTTGGGGAGAAGGCTGCGTTGATCACCGGCACCTGCGCCGGGTGGATCGCCAGCATCCCGCCAAAGCCATCGGCCCGGGCGTGCTCGGCAATCCGCTTGAGGCCCGCGGCGTCGGCAAAATCGGCATGGAGCGTATCGAGCGGCAGCACACCTGTGGCGTGGGCAGTTAGCAGGGTCTGTACGCGGACAAAGCGGAAGGCATCAGTCCAGCGCCCGTCGGCATCGTATTTGCGCGAAGCACCGATTGCAGCGGAGAGGTCTTCCCCGCCCCAGACCAGTCCGTGCAGGCGCGGCAAGGGCACGCTGGCATAGCTGGGGATCGAGATCGCGGCCGCTGCCGTTTCGCTGACCAGCGCCAGGATCCGGGTCGAGCCGGTGGGCAGGCCGCAACGCTGTTCCTGCTCATAAAGCTCTGCCGCCAGCGTCTGGATCGATTCCGGTCCGGCCGACTTCGGCAGCATGATCCCATCGGGCGCACCCGCCATCACGCCCACCAGGTCATCGCGCCAGAACGGCGTATCAAGCGCGTTGATCCGCACCCAGCGCCCAAACTGCGCCGTGCGGCGCTGCTCGGTCAACCAGGCGCAGGATAGGTCGCGGGCAGCGGCCTTGTTCGATGCAGCGACCGAATCCTCCAGATCGACGATAATCACGTCGGCCCCGGTATCGGCCGCCTTGCCCAGCTTCTTGGCGCTGTCGCCCGGAACGAACAGCCAGGACCGCTGCTGCATCACCCGATCCCTTCGGCTCAGGCCGCGGCTTCGGCCAGAGCGGGATAGTCGATGTAACCCGCCGGACCCGGCAAGTACCACGATTGCGGTACATTGACGTTAGGAGCCCACTCCGCACCCAGCCGGATGCGCTCGGCTAGGTCGGGGTTGGAGATATAGGGGCGGCCAAAGCTGATCGCCTCGCAGGCCCCGCTCGCCACTTCGGCGGCGGCACCTTCGGCGCTGTAATCGCTGTTAAGCACCAGCGGGCCCTTGTAAATCGAGCGCAGGTGCGCGCCCTGCTTGGGCACGTCGGTGCAGCCGAAGGTGCCATCCGGGCCGGGCTGGCGCAGTTCGAGGAAGCCGACGCCGAGGTCCTGCAGCACCTTGGCGGCGGCACCGAAGGTTTCAGCCGGAGTGGCATCGTCGCAGCCCTGGGTTTCGCCGTTGGGCGAAAGGCGGATCGAAACGCGGCCTGCGCCCCAGACATCGATCAGCCGTTCCAGCACTTCGCGCATCAGCCGCACCCGGTTCTCCGGCGAGCCGCCGTAATCGTCGTCGCGCAGGTTGGACGAGCTGCGGATGAACTGATCGATCAGGTAGCCATTGGCACCGTGCAGCTGGACACCGTCGAACCCGGCGGCCTTGGCGCGGGCAGCGGCCTGGCCGTAATCATCCACGATCCGGGCAATGTCATCCTTGGTCGCCGCGCGGGCCTGCTCGTAAGGCTTGCGACCGGTCGGGGTATGCGCGTGGTCCGGCGCCGTGGTGGCCGAGGCTGAGACCGGCGGATTGCCGCCGAGGAAATCGGGGTGAACCAGACGCCCCATGTGCCACATCTGCATAATGATCCGCCCGCCGGCCTTGTGCACGGCTTCGGTGGTCAGCTTCCAGCCTTCGGCCTGGGCATCGTTCCAGATACCCGGTGCGGCCGGCCAGCCCAGGCCTTCGACCGAAATGCCGGTTGCTTCGGAAATGATCAGGCCCGCACCCGCGCGTTGGCGATAGTATTCGGCCATCATCGCATTGGGAACCGAACCCGGATCCGAACGCCCGCGGGTGAGCGGAGCCATCAGGATGCGGTTGGGACATTCAATCGCGCCAAGCGAAACCGGCTGAAACAGTGCGTCGTGCAAGGGAGTCCTCCGTGGTATTTGGCACCATTTGACTTTGCTTTCTTAACCGAGCGGCTAAGGCATCATGATGAGCAAGGCAATGGGCGCAGCGACACCGTGGCACTTTGCCGCCCTATTGGGCGGCAACATCGCGCTTGCGTTAGGC
>JBEGJL010000355.1:0-9927 GCA_041184605.1 Pseudomonadota bacterium | reverse complement strand
CACCATGCTCGCGCCCCGGCATGGCCCGGGGCACGTGGTAGGGCGGGCCGGCAGCCTTGGGGAACGCCGGTCTGCCAGCCAGCCCCAACCTTGTCGTGGGGGTCGCGTTCGTTGCGGGAGGGCTGACTTTCGGGCTCGCAGCACCGGTGGTGCTGGAATTTGAGAGGTTCAAAGGGACTGCCGGCTCGCTGGAGCTCTCTGTCACCCATTCGCTGTCCGGCACGGTTGGCTCGGCGGAGGCCGCCTGCCGCTCGGCCGGCTTGATGCACCGGGCCGGCGCCAACAACGCGGCCATGACGGCGATCGGGGTCAGGGTAATGCGGATCATCAAACCTCTTATTAAGGTCCGACACTTCGCATCTCTCCAACCTGTGGCACTGTCGGGATCTTCAAGCTTCCTAATTGCAGCCCTTCTCACCCAACAAAAAGCCCCCGTGAAACCTGTTGGTTTCACGGGGGCTAGGGCACTGCAGCAATGATAACAAGCGGTTATTCCGCCGCGACAACTCCTTCGACGCCGAACATGTCGGGCAGGCTGGCGTCGGCTTCGTTCGCGGCTTCGCCCACGCTCTTGGCGTTGCGACGGCTGTCAAAGTTGGACCAGACGTCCTGCCAGTTGCCGCGGGTCGCGCCCTTGGAATATTCGGTGGCGCGGGTTTCGAAGAAGTTGGCGTGTTCCACCCCGTTCAGCAGCGGGGCGAGCCAGGGCAGCGGGTGGTCTTCGACCATGTAGATCGCCGGCAGGCCCAGTTGGCCCAGGCGCCAATCGGCGATGTAGCGGATGTAGCGCTTGATTTCCTTGGGGCTCATCCCCGGGACCGGGCCCTGTTCAAACGCCAGGTCGATGAAGGCATCTTCCAGCCGCACGGTCTTCTGGCAGCAATCGATGATGTCTTCCTTCACCGCCTTGGTCAGGCAACCGCGTTCCTTCACGAAGGCGTGGAACAGCTTGACGATGCCTTCGCAGTGGAGGCTTTCATCGCGGACCGACCAGCTGACGATCTGGCCCATGCCCTTCATCTTGTTGAAGCGCGGGAAGTTCATCAGCATGGCGAAGGAGGCGAAGAGCTGCAGCCCTTCGGTAAAGCCGCCGAACATGGCGAGGGTGCGAGCGATATCCTCGTCCGTATCGACCCCGAAGGTGTGTAGGTAATCGTGCTTGGCCTTCATCTCCTCATATTCGAGGAACATGCCGTATTCCGCCTCAGGCATGCCGATCGTGTCGAGCAGGTGCGAATAGGCGGCGATGTGGACCGTCTCCATGTTGGAGAAGGCGGCCAGCATCATCTTGATCTCGGTCGGCTTAAAGACGCGGGCGTACTTGTCGTGATAACAATCCTGCACCTCGACATCGGCCTGGGTGAAGAAGCGAAAGATCTGGGTCAACAGGTTGCGTTCTGACTCGCTGATCTTTTGCGCCCAGTCGCGGCAGTCTTCGCCCAGCGGCACTTCCTCGGGCATCCAGTGGATCTGCTGCTGCCGCTTCCAGAACTCGTAAGCCCAGGGATATTCAAAAGGCTTGTAGGTCTTGCGGGCTTCAAGAAGGGACATCGATTCAGACTCCGGATGAGCGAATGGGTTATAACACGAATTCCGCAGCGCGGCGGCTAGGGCGTCAGCTCCAGCGATTGCGCGCGGGTCAATAGCAGGGTGAGCAACACGGCAGCGCCGCCGAAGGCGAGGAGCATGGTGCCGGCAATGCGGCGCATATAGCGCGCCGGATCACCGGGGGTGCGCCGGGTCAGCACGACAAGGCCGAGGGCGGCGGAAAGCCCGCCGACCGAGACCAGTGCCAGGCGCCCGAGATCCATGCCCTAGGCCCCGCTTGCCGCCGAAACGATCACTGACATGCGAGGCATTCCTCGTAATCGGTGGCCGGAGCCAGTTCCATCACCGGCGCATCGGCGGTGTTGTCCGCCTCTACCCCGCCGGCAAAGCCCGCGCGCTGGACCGACTTCGACCGCAGGTAGTAGAGCGACTTGATGCCCTTCTCCCAAGCTTGGAAGTGCAGCATCATCAGGTCCCACTTATCGACATCGGCCGGGATATAGAGGTTCAGGCTCTGCGCCTGGTCGATGTAGGGGGTGCGATCAGCCGCGAATTCCAGCAGCCAGCGCTGATCGATTTCGAAGCTGGTCTTGTAGACCGCCTTTTCCTCTGGGCTGAGGAAGTCGAGGTGCTGGACCGAACCGCCATGCTCAAGGATCGAGTTCCAGACGTTGGTCGAATCCTTGCTCTTCGAAGCCAGCAGCTTTTCAAGGTAGGGGTTCTTGACCACGAACGAGCCCGACAGGGTCTTGTGGGTGTAGATGTTGGCCGGGATCGGCTCGATACAGGCCGAGGTGCCGCCGCAGATGATGCTGATCGACGCGGTTGGCGCGATCGCCATCTTGCAGCTGAAGCGCTGCATCACGCCCATGTCGGCCGCATCCGGGCAAGCGCCCCGTTCCTGGGCCAGCAGCAGCGAAGCCTCATCCGCCTTGGCGGCGATGTGCTTGAACATCTTGAGGTTGAGCGCCTTGGCCATCGCGCTTTCAAAGCCGATGCCCTTTTGCTGCAGGAACGAGTGGAAGCCCATCACGCCCATGCCAACCGACCGCTCACGCGCGGCGGAATACTTGGCGCGGGCCATCTCGTCGGGCGCGCGGTCAATATAGTCCTGCAGCACGTTGTCGAGGAAGCGCAGCACGTCCTCGATGAAGCGCTCGTCCTTGTTCCACTCATCCCAGGTTTCGAGGTTGAGCGAGGACAGGCAGCAAACCGCGGTGCGATCGTTGCCGAGGTGGTCAACGCCGGTCGGCAGGGTGATTTCCGAGCAGAGGTTCGAGGTCGAAACCTTGAGCCCCAGATCGCGGTGATGCTTCGGCATCATCCGGTTCACGGTGTCGGAGAAGACGATGTAGGGCTCACCCGTGGCGAGCCGGGTTTCAACCAGCTTCTGGAACAGGCTGCGGGCATCGACCGTGCCGCGCACCGAACCGTCCTTGGGCGAACGCAGGTTGAATTCGGCACCGTCGCGGACGGCTTCCATGAATTCGTCGGTCAGCAGCACGCCGTGGTGCAGGTTGAGCGCCTTGCGGTTGAAGTCCCCCGAAGGTTTGCGGATTTCGAGGAACTCCTCAATCTCCGGGTGCGAAACGTCAAGATAGCAAGCCGCCGAACCGCGGCGCAGCGAACCCTGCGAGATGGCGAGGGTCAGGCTGTCCATCACCCGGACGAAGGGGATGATGCCGCTGGTCTTGCCATTTAGACCGACCGGTTCACCGATCCCGCGGACCTGACCCCAATAGGTGCCGATCCCGCCGCCGCGCGAAGCGAGCCAAACGTTCTCGTTCCAGGTACCGACAATTCCTTCGAGGCTGTCCGACACCGAGTTCAGATAGCACGAGATCGGCAGACCGCGCCCGGTGCCACCATTCGACAGAACCGGCGTGGCCGGCATGAACCACAGCTTCGAGATATAGTCGTAAAGGCGCTGGGCGTGCGCCTCATCATCGGCATAGGCATCGGCGACGCGGGCGAACAGGTCCTGATAACGCTCACCGGGCAGGAGGTAGCGGTCATCCAGGGTGTCCTTGCCGAAATCGGTCAACAGGGCATCGCGGGCGTGATCGACTTCGATCTGGAAGCGACGCGGCTGGACCGTCTTGGAATCGTCCACCTTGGGAGCAGCTACAGCCTTGACCATGGCTTCCGCGGCGGCCTGTGCCACCAGCGCTTCGGAACCGAGATCAGCCTTGTCTGCCATGCTTACAGCCGGGTCCCTGCCCGCCTCCTTCTTCTTTGCCTTCACCGGCGCGTCTGCCGCCGCAATTGCATCAAGCTCGCCCATTGTCGGCTCGTCCCCGGACCTGAATTCCACGTGCTGCCCCTTATCAACCTATTGCCTGCCCCGCGCGGTTCCCCGGACCATTCCCGGACCCCGCAATGTTCCACATTCGTTCGAATCGACAGCAAGGCTGCGATCCTACCAGAGCAGGCGAACAAATGGAGAAAAACTTATCCCCGTTCTGTCCCCAGCACTGTCCGCCCCGGCACCCGATGAAGCCCCTTCACCGACCGAATCCGGCCCCGTTCGCGCGTTTCGCACGTTCTCGGCCAAATCTAGGTCTAGAGGTCCCCCCAAGTGCCGGACCACAACCTATAGTGCCTGATCCCGAATCACACGCAAGGGGGTAAATCGCACGTTCATCTTTATGCGGGGTGCTTTTTGCCGAGCCGCTGCCTTCCGCAATGCAGCGACGCGCGGGAAATCCGCCACTGGCGGCAGGCGCAAGAGTCAAAGTGAATCTGTGAAAAAATTTTTGTCCGGGGAGAGGGGGCTCGACCGCTTGACTAAGGATAGAATCAACCGCCGCAATGAACTTGCGCGAAGGGCCTTTCCGGCAAGATTCTGATCGCAAAAGAGGTTGTGAAGACGGCCATTCCCAGCGCGCCGGACGATCGGCTGCCAAGCCGCAGCGACTAACCCTGCTTTGTCAAACTTTTACCTTTCCGCGTTAACCACGGCGGCATCAATACCGCTCCGGGCTAGTGAATCCCCGCCCGGTGCAGCTGCCAAGGAATATGGGATGCCCGTTCTGCAAAAGATTACGCGTTTCGACCAATCGATGATCTGGCCGCTCCTGCACAGGTTCTATGCCGAAGCCGGACCAGAGGCCTGGTCGAGCAATATCGTGCCCCAGCGCAGCACGTCGAACGCCTTTTGCGCGGATACCCGCGGGGCGGCGGCAGCACCTCAAGCGACGGTGGCTATCCGCCGGGGGGCAGCAGCGGGGGGACCGAGGTCCCCGAACCGGGTGTGCTGGGGCTCTTCGGCCTGGGTACTCTGGCCGCAGCCTGGAGCCGCCGGAAACGGTTCGGCAAGGGCAAGAACCACACCAACTGAACGACAGTCGGTTTGGTGCGGAACTGAAAAGGGGGGCTCTCGCCCCCCTTTTCTCGTTACCGCGAAGGGTGGGCTTAGCGGGCCACCCCGGTGATCGCATCAGCCACCTCGTCGACCAGTTCCAGCGGCAGGTCATGACCCATCCCCCGGATCTCATGCAACCTGGCCCCCGGAATATGCGCCGCCGTATCACGACCGCCCTCTACCCGCACCAATGGATCATCCACGCCATGGATCACCAGGCTGGGTGCGGTCACGTTCTTCAGGCGTGCGCGACGGCAGCCATCATCGATGATCGCCGCCAGTTGACGCCCAGCCCCGGTCGGGTGGAAGCTGCGTTCAAAGTCGCGGGTAATGCGCTCTACCAGCCGATCCTCGGGCGCAGGATAGGCCGGGCTGCCAATCGCGCGGGCGATGCGGGTAACATGGGGGATCATGTCCTCCAGCGTCGCGTTGGCCGGCGGCGGGGTGGTAAGCGCCTTGAACGCCTCGGGCCGGGCCGGGGGCACGCGGCGGTTGCCGGTGGTCGACATGATCGAGGTGAGCGACAGCGTCCGCTCCGGGTAAGTCGCCGCCACCAGTTGCGCGATCATGCCGCCCATCGATGCGCCGACGATATGGGCCTTGTCGATCCCCAGCGCATCAAGCAGCGCCACGGCATCGGCGGCCATGTCAGTCAGGCGATAGGGCAGCTTCGGGCGCAGCCCGAACAGCCGCATCAGCAGCACCTTGCGGACATTGGGCACGCCGTGTTCGGTGAACTTGGTTGAAAGCCCGATGTCGCGGTTGTCATAGCGGATCACGTGATAGCCGCGCGCCACCAGCGCCTCGACCAGTTCGATCGGCCAGAGCGTCAACTGGGCACCCAGGCCCATGATCAGTAGCAGTGGCGGATTGGCCGGATCGCCGTAACGCTCAACTTCGAGGCTGATCCCGTTGGCTTTGACTTGTGGCATTGCGCTCCCCCTCTTGGCTTTTGTTTGGTTACCTGACGCCCGCCCGGATCACGGCACCAGCACGGTATCGCGGGCTTCGGAAAGCAGGTGCGGATAATCGAGCGTATAGTGCAGCCCACGGCTTTCCTTGCGGGCAAGCGCTGAACGAACAATCAGCTCGGCGCATTGCAGCAGGTTGCGCAGCTCGATCAGGTCGGTCGAAACGCGGAAGTGGCCGTAATAATCGTCAACCTCCTCCATCAGCAGCTTGATCCGGTGCGCCGCGCGCTCCAGCCGCTTGGTGGTGCGGACGATGCCGACGTAATTCCACATGAAGCGGCGGATCTCGGTCCAGTTCTGCTGGATGATCACTTCCTCGTCGCTGTCGGTCACGCGGCTTTCGTCCCAGGCGCGGACCGGCGGCGGGCTATCAAAGCTGTCCCACCGGGCGAGAATATCGGCAGCGGCGGCCTCGCCAAAGACGAAGCATTCGAGCAGGCTGTTGGAGGCCAGCCGGTTGGCACCGTGGAGGCCGCTTTCGGTGCATTCTCCGGCAGCATAGAGCCCTGGCAGGTCCGTCCGGCCCGCCAGGTCGATCACAATCCCGCCGCAGGTGTAATGCTGCGCCGGGACGACCGGGATCGGCTGCTTGGTCATGTCGATCCCCAGCCCCAACAACTTTTCGTAGATCGTGGGGAAGTGTCCCTTCACGAAGTCCGCTGGTTGGTGACTGATGTCGAGGTGGACGTAATTCAGGCCATCGCGCTTGATCTCGCTGTCGTTGGCGCGGGCGACGATATCGCGGGGCGCCAGCTCGGCCCGCTCGTCATAATCAGGCATGTAGCGATGCCCGGTCTTGGGGTTGAGCAGGTGCCCGCCCTCACCCCGCACGGCCTCGGTAATCAGGAAGTTCTTGACGTCCAGGTGGTAGAGGCAGGTCGGGTGGAACTGCATCATTTCCATATTGGCGACGCGGCAGCCCGCGCGCCAGGCCATGGCGATGCCATCGCCAGTCGCGCCGCGCGGCGCGGTGCTGAACTGGTAAACGCGGCCCGCTCCGCCGCTGGCGAGGATGGTGGCGCGTGCGGTGTGTGCTTCAACCTGTCCGGTCTGTTCGTTCAGCGCATAGACGCCCCAGACCCGGCCCGAGCCCGAATAGCGTTCCTCGTGCCGGCCGGTGATCAGATCGATGCAGGCGCGGTGAGGCAAGAGCGTGACATTGGGATGCGCTTCGGCCGCGCGCAGCAGGGCATCAAGCACTGCGCGCCCTGTGGCGTCATCGACATGAACGATCCGGCGGTGGCTGTGCCCGCCCTCGCGCGTGAGATGGAGGTCCTTACCCTCGGTATTGAACGGCACGCCCAGTTCGACCAGCCGGTCGATCGCGTGGGGAGCGCGTTCGATCACGAATTCCACCGTCTCGCGCCGGTTCAGGCCCGCCCCGGCGACCATTGTGTCACGGATGTGGTTCTCGAAGGTGTCGCCGGCATCGAGCACGGCGGCGATCCCGCCCTGGGCCCAGGCGGTCGAGCCACCGGTCAGCTCACCCTTAGCCAGGACCAGCACCTTGACCTGTCCAGCCAGGGCCAAGGCCGCCGTCAGCCCCGCCGCGCCCGACCCGATGATTATGACATCGTGGTTCACGCCGAACTCACGCGGCCTGGGCTGCGTTGCTGGTCAGGCTGACGAAAACATCCTCGAGGTCCGCCTCGCGCGTTGAAACATCGACGATCCCGAAGCCCAGGCCCTGGACCAGCGAGAGCACTTCGCCGGCGTTGGTCTTGTCCTTGTCGTACGTAATCTCGAGCGTCTGGTCGCCCGTTTTCTCACACTTCAGGAAGGCCGGGTGGACCGGGCATTCCGCCGCCGGGTTGTCGACCGTCACCACAACGACCTTTTCGCGCGCCATTTCGACCAGTTCGCGCGTTCGCTTGTTGGCGATCAGTTCGCCGTGGTTGATGATGGCGATGCGGTTGCAAAGCTCTTCCGCCTCTTCAAGGTAGTGGGTGGTCAGGACCACCGTCACCCCGTGGGCGTTCAGTTCGCTGACCAGTTCCCACAGCTGGCGCCGCAGTTCCACGTCAACCCCGGCGGTCGGCTCATCCAGCACGATTACCGGCGGCTGGTGAACCAGCGCCTTGGCGATCAGCAGGCGGCGCTTCATCCCGCCCGACAGGGTGCGCGAATAGGCGTTGGCCTTGTCCGAAAGGTGGACCTGCCCCAGCAGTTCAAGGCTGCGTCGCGCGGCCTTGGGCACGCCGTAAAGCCCGGCCTGGATGTCCAGAACCTCTACCGGCGTAAAGAACGGATCGAAGACGATTTCCTGTGGCACGATCCCGATCGCGCGCTTGGCATTGCGGGGGTCCCGGTCGATGTCAAAACCCCAGATTTCCGCGGTTCCACTGGTCTTCATCACCAGCCCGGCCAGGATATTGATCAGGGTCGACTTGCCCGCACCATTGGGGCCGAGCAGGCCGAAAATCTCCCCCTGCGGGACATCGAAGGAGACGCCCTTGAGCGCCAGTTTACCCTCACCCGAACCGGCGGGGGCGTAACGCTTAACAAGGTCGCGAATGCGGATGGCTGCAGGCTGTTCCATGAACCCGCTCTTGCGGCAGGATTCGCCTGCCGTAAAGCCCCGCCAAACGGCTGCCCCGGCGCGATCCCGGCAACCGATCCTTGCCCGGCTGTTAACCATGATTTTCCACCACGGGGTTAAGCAAGCAAGGGCTATGAAAATGCTGATGATTCAGGGCGATTTAACCCGGCAGCTGCATTGGCAGCCGCTGCGCATGGTTTGCGCGGCGCTGGCGCTTGCCCTCACGTTGTTCTCAGCCCGGCCAGCCCAGGCCGAGCGGGCTACGCTAAACATCGCGACCGAAGCAGTTATCGTGGCACCGCTTTCCCTGGTTTCGAACGAAGCGCTGAATTTTGGCCGGGTTGCACCCGGCGCGGCCGCCGGCACGGTGCTGCTGAACCCCGATACCCTGGTCTGTACCACCACTGGCCCGATCGCCCGCTCGGGCCTGTGCCAGCCGGCCGAGTTCACCGGCATGGGTACTAAAAAACTGACCGTACGGATCCAGATCCCGAACACAATTACTCTGACCCGCGCCGGTGGCACCCAGACCATGACCGTCAACAACCTGACCCTGGATACCACCCCCGACCTGACCGTCTTTAACGGCAACGGTGCGAACACCCGTTATCAGATCACGCCGAACAGCGGGATTTTCACGTTCCGGGTCGGTGGCAGGCTTAACGTCGGGGCCAACCAGCAGGGCGGGGTCTATAACGGCAGCTTTGTCGTGACCGTGCAGTACCAGTAGGCTGGAAATAGGGTCCTGCGCCTGCTAGGAGCCAGCTCCATGAGCAACCAGCCCGAAACCGCAACCGTTACCTCCACCCGCGTTTCCTGCGATGGCGCCAGCGACATTCGTGGCGGCGCGGCGCTTGGTCATCCGCGCGTCTGGCTGGAAATCGACGAGCGCGGCTATGTCGATTGCGGCTATTGCGACAAGCGTTTCGTGCTGAAGGGCGGCCCGGCCGATGGCGTCGATCCGGCGCAACTGAATGACGTGGCCTCTGGCGCCAGCCGCTAAGGCACCTATATCGGCGCAATGACCACCGATCCGCGCGCCCTGCTCTATCGCCAGCTCGATCCCGCCCAGGCCCAGGCCATCACGCGCGAGGCATTGGCCCGCTGCGACGATGGCGAACTGTTCCTGCAATATACGGCGAGCGAGACCTTCGGATTTGATGATGGCCGGCTGAAGACCGCCGACTATGCGCGCGAGGCCGGGTTCGGCCTGCGTGGCGTCTCGGGCGAGATGACCGGCTTTGCCCATGCCAACGAAATCAGCGCCGAGGCGATCCGTCGCGCCGGGCAGACGCTGGCGCTGCTTGATGCCGCCAACCAGCCGCTTGCACCGGCACCGCGGGCGAGCAACCGCAAGCTCTATACCGATGCCTCGCCGCTCGATCTGATCCCCTTCGCCGAAAAGGTGAAGCTGCTGGAGATGATTGACGCCGCCGCCCGCGCCCGCGATCCTCGCGTGGTGCAGGTTTCGGCAAGCCTGGCCGCAAGTTGGTCGGTGGTGGAGA
>JBEGJL010000354.1:0-6681 GCA_041184605.1 Pseudomonadota bacterium | reverse complement strand
CTGCTGTTCCAGGCTATCGGCCAGTAACATTCGTGCAGCCTTGTCAGTAGGATCGGCGAATACGATCTGGCTGAGCAGGTCGGACGACCACCGGTAATCGCCAGCCTCGAAAGCCTTCTTCGCCGCAACAAGCGCCTTCTTGCCGCCCCCCATTGCAGTCACAAGACGTTTGGCCCGCTCTGCGGGGGGATAGGCGTTCAGGCTGGCCGGGTTACCGTCATACCACCCCAGGTAGAACTGGTAGACCGCCTTGGAATTGTGATTGTAGGTTCCGTAATAGCCGTGGTTGAACCAGTCCTTGGCGATTTCCGGCGGCTGCTTCAGTGCCTCTGCAATCTCAGTCATGGTCTCGCCCTTGTTCATTAGGCGGACGGTCTGGTCATGAAGATACCGATAGTTGTCGCGATTGGAGGCGAGGGCGCTCGTCACCTCGCCATTGCCAAAGCGCGGCCAGCAGTGGCTTGAAATCAGGGTGTCGCTGCGGCTGCCCCAGGTCTGGAGAGCTTCGTCGATATAGCCGGCCCAGATGCGCGCATCGCGGACCTTCGCCCCGCGCGGCGTCAGGATATTGTGGAGCGAACAGGTGGTCATCTCCGCCGAAAGGAACGTGCGCGTTGGCGCGATATAAACGTTCAGTTCCGAAGGCGCTTCGCTGCCGGAAACGATCTGGAACTCAAGCGGCACGCCATCCACTACCCGACTTTCACCGGTCTTGCCGATTGTGTCGGTCGGCGCGATCAGCGTGATCTCCGCTCCTGAAACCCCTGCGCCAATTCCGCTGCCGATCTGTCCCTGTGGGCCGGGCATCAGGCTCGTCCCAAACTGGTAATTGACCCGGCGCCCCATGGCCGCACCCGCCATGATGTTCTCGGAGACGGTTTCAGCCATGAAATGGGCGGGTGCGATGATTGCAACTTTTCCGGACTTGACGTCTGACTCATCCACGACGCCGCGGACACCGCCGAAATGATCGCCATGGCTATGGCTGTAGATCACGGCGCTGACCGGTCGTTTGCCGAGCTTTTCGTTGACGAGGTCCAGCGCAGCCTTGGCGGTTTCGCGGCCGGTAAGTGGATCGATTACGATCCAGCCCGTCGCCCCGCGGACGATAGTCATATTTGATATGTCAAAGCCACGAACCTGCCAGACACCATCAGCCACCTGGAACAGTCCGTGTTGGCGAAGAATGCCTATATGCCGCCAGAGGGACGGGTTGACCGTATCCGGGGCCGCGCCGGCAACGAATTCATAGGCGGCAAGATTCCAGACCGGCCGACCGTCAGCTGCTTTGATTAACGGATCGGCGCGGGTGCCAAGAAAACCCTGACGTGCAAACCTGCTGTCGCGGTCATCATCTGTGGGAAGAGTTGCACTCGCAGCGCGCTGCGCGGCTAGAGTCGCAGGGGTTGCCGGCTTAGGGGCATCGGGGGCAGGCGCTTGCGCGAGCAAGAGTGGTGCCAGGGTCAGTAGAGCAGTGCCGTTAAACCGGCGGTGGCGCATTGCCGTCATAATATGGTCCTCCCGGATGCAGCCTGTGATCGTCAGTCGATTCGGGCAAGTTGCTTTGAATGATCGCCAGAGGCGATCACTGAAACCATAACGTTGCGCTAGCCCGATCAGGAGCGCCGGCCTATCCATGGCCATCCCTCGGATCCCGGAACGGCTTGGCGGCGTTCTGGAGCAGGGGCGGCAGACATACCCACCCCCTCCCAGTCTGCCGCCCCCAGGGGTATAGGCAGCATATGTCGTTTGAACCTTTCATCGTTACGGCGGAACTGCCGCCAGAGGTCTTCAGGCGGGCCAACGCCCTGCGGCAAATGCACTTTCCGCCAGAACGCAACCATCTGGATGCCCACGTAACGTTGTTTCATTCGCTGGCGCCTTCCCTTCGGGAGGAATTGCCGGGCGTTCTTGCGCGGATCGCTGGTGACTATGCTCCACCTACGGCAGAGCTAACTGGCCTCATGAACCTCGGGAAGGGGACGGCACTGTCGCTGCGCAGCCCGGCAATGATCGCGATCCGCGCCGAAATTGCCGACCTTTTCCACGGAATGCTGACGCTGCAGGACCAGCATACGCCCAGGTTGCATATCACGATCCAGAACAAGGTCTCGCCCGAGGCTGCTCGGGCCTTGCAGGCAGAACTCTCGCGGGCGATTGAACCTTGTGGGTTTTCGTTCCCGGGCCTTGGCTTGTACCGCTATTGCAACCCCCATTGGGACGCCGTCGGCATCTGGCCATTCCGCGGCAAAGTGAGTGGTTGACGAGCGCTGCGCCGCACCCTAAGTGGCCCGCCTGCCGGGGCGCTTTGTGGTGCCAAAGCCTGTTCGGGGCGGAGTAGCTCAGCCGGTTAGAGCAGCGGAATCATAATCCGCGTGTCGGGGGTTCGAGTCCCTCCTCCGCTACCAACTCTCCCCACTTACCGCCTTAATACTTTCACGCCTTCAGGCGCGCCGCATGCCATGCAATATGGTTGGCCATGAAGGTCGAAATAAAATAATATGAATGGTCGTAGCCGGGCTGCATGCGAATGGTCGCCGGGATGCGGGCCTTTCGGCATGCCATGACGAGGAGCCCGGTCTTGAGCTGTTCGTGCAGGAAGTTATCGGCATCGCCCTGATCGACCAGCAGCGCGGGAAGTCGCGCACCGTCCTCGATCAACGCGCAGGCATCGTACTCGCGCCATCTAGTGCGGTCTGCCCCCAGATAGCCATCCAATGCCTTTTCCCCCCAGGGGCAGTTAAGTGGGCTGACGATCGGTGCAAAGGCGCTGACTGAGCGAAACCGTTCGGGATTGCGCAGACCGATGGTTAGGGCGCCGTGCCCGCCCATCGAATGGCCGGTGATCCCTTGCCGGGCCATGTCCACAGGGAAGTTCGCGGCAATCAGGGCAGGAAGCTCGTGTTCAATGTAACTGCGCATCCGGAAATGGTTCGCCCAGGGGTGCTGCGTTGCGTCGACATAGAACCCGGCACCCTTGCCAAAGTCATAACCCTCAACGTCCGGCACATCGTCACCACGCGGGCTGGTGTCGGGCGCGACAAAGATGATCCCGTGCTCGGCGCAGGCTGCCCGGTACTCGCCCTTTTCCGTAACATTGGCGTGCGTGCAGGTCAGGCCGGAAAGATACCACAGCACCGGCAGCTTCGCACCCGGCGCATGGTCCGGCACGAAGACAGAGAAAGTCATCGGCGTGCCGGTGGCGCTGCTCTGATGGGTGTAAACCCCCTGGGTGCCGCCATGGCTGCGGTTGGTGGAAACGGTTTCCATCACTTGACCCGGTGGAACCCGCACAGCTTGTTGCCCGACGGATCGCGCAGATAGGCGAGGTACAATACGCGGCCATCTGGCGGATGGCGTTCGCCCGGTGGGTCCTCGATCGCTGTCCCACCATGGGCAAGACCAGCCGCATGCCACGCATCAACCTCCGCTGGAGAGGCTGCGATGAAGCCGAGTGTATGGCCATTGCCGCCATTGGTGGGTTGGCCATTGAGCGGATTGGTGATCAACAACCGCCCGCCAGCATGATTGTAGATCAGCCGTCCGCGCACATCGATTTCGCCCGGTGGCACGCCCAGCGCGCCAAGCGTTGCATCATAAAAGCGCTTGGTTGCGAGGATATCATCGGCGCCGATGGTGACGTGGCTGAACATCAGAACACCACCACCGACCGGATCGACTTGCCCGCATGCATCAGGTCAAATGCGGTGTTGATCTCCTCTAGACCCATGACGTGGGTGATCATCGGATCGATTTCGATTTTGCCCTGCATGTACATGTCGACAATCTTTGGCACGTCGGTGCGCCCCTTGGCCCCACCGAACGCGGTTCCGCGCCAGTTGCGCCCGGTGACAAGTTGGAACGGACGGGTGGCAATCTCCTTGCCCGCTTCCGCCACGCCAATGATGATCGAGGTGCCCCATCCACGGTGGCAGGCCTCCAGCGCCATGCGCATCACCTCGGTATTGCCGGTGGCATCGAACGTGTAATCCGCTCCGCCATCGGTCATGGCGACGATCTTTGCGACAACGTCTTCGCGGCTCATACCCTTGGAATTGAGAAACTCGGTCATTCCAAACCGACGCCCCCATTCCTCGCGATCCGGATTGATATCGACGCCGATGATCTTGTTGGCCCCGGCCAGCCGAGCGCCCTGGATCACGTTCAGGCCAATCCCGCCCAGGCCGAAGACAACCACATTGTCGCCGACCTGGACCTTGGCCGTGTTGATCACCGCGCCAACCCCGGTGGTTACCCCGCAACCAATGTAACAGCTCGATTGGAACGGTGCGTCCTCGCGGATTTTCGCCACGGCAATCTCGGGCAGGACGGTGAAATTCGAAAAGGTGCTGCAACCCATGTAGTGGAAGATCGTCTGGCCCTTATAGCTGAACCGGCTTGTACCATCGGGCATCAGGCCCTGACCCTGGGTTGCTCGGATCGCGGTGCAGAGGTTAGTCTTGCCCGAGAGGCAGGACTTACACTGGCGGCATTCGGGGGTGTAGAGCGGGATCACATGGTCACCCGGCTTGACGCTGGTGACGCCGGCGCCGACCTCGCGAACGATACCGGCCCCTTCGTGGCCGAGAATCGAGGGGAAGATGCCTTCGCTGTCCAGGCCGTCAAGCGTGTAGGCATCGGTGTGGCAGACGCCGGTAGCCATGATTTCTACCAGTACTTCGCCCGCCTTCGGCCCTTCGAGGTCCAGCTCGACAATCTCGAGCGGTTGCTTTGCGGCAAAGGCAACGGCGGCGCGGGTCTTCATGGTCATTCCCTCTCTGTAAATCATGCCCGGCGGCTGTGGCCGAGTCGGTCGATTTGCTTGTGGCCTGCGGCGATAGGCTTGTGAAGCTGAGGGATTACCCCTCCCAGGCGGCAATCGTGGTGCGATGCAGCTCGCGACGATAGCCTTGATAGCCGCCGGTGGCTTTGTGCAGGACTGATCGATTGTCCCACATCACCAGCATGCCCGGCTCCCACTTCTGGGCAAAGACGAACCGCTCATCGCCCTGCCAGGCCTGCAACTCTATCAGCAGGGCAATTGCCTCGGCATGCGACATACCTTCGATGCCGATGATATAGCCCAAGGTTGAATAGAAACCCAGCCTTCCGGTCTCTGGATGGGCTGGTACCAGCGGATGGGTCTGGGTGGCTAGGGCCGCCTCGCTCGGTCGAATATCCATGCTGCGGCCCTTATCCTTGGCGCCATAGGTACCGTCGGGTGCATAGGGCAGTTTGGCTGAATGGATTGCAATCAGATCGGCGTAACGAGCCTGCTGGGCAGGGGAGAGTGCATCCCATGCCAGATGTTGGTTGGCGAATAGGGTATCGCCGCCCACTGGCGGGATCTCGATCGCATTCAGGCATGTCCCCGATGGCGGGTGCGCCTGGAATGACCAGTCAGCATGCCAATTTTCTGCAAAAAGCGGCGTCTGCTCATCCGCCTCGCGGCGGATAGCCGCAATATGTTTTCGCCTCGCGATTGGAGCAAAGAACGGATCATCACCAAATTTGCCGAACTGTAGCGTGAACCGTTCGAGCGCGTCATCGTCAAGGAACTGGTCCGGAAATGCGAGAACGTGGTGGGCAAGCCACGCTGCACGAATTGCTGTAACCGTTGCGCTATCCAGCGGTTCCTTCAGGTTGACCCCGGTGATGCGTGCCCCGCACGCACCGCCGGAAGGTTCAACCCGAAGGGCCATCAGTGGACTGTATCCCCGTCGACCGCCGGGGCTTCGCCACCTTCTTCGCCATCGCCAGCATCTCCGCCGTCATCGGCCAGGCGAACAGCCGAAACGACATGTTCCTGATCGGCAACGTTGAACAACCGGACACCGGCGGAACCGCGACCGATCACGCGCAGGCTCTCCAAAGGCAGACGGATCAGCTTGGCCTGGTCGGTCACCAACATGAGCTGGTCAGCCTGCGTCGCCGGGAAGCTGGCAACCACAGGACCATTGCGAGCGATGTTATCGATGTTGGTTATGCCCTGGCCGCCACGACCGGTGCGGCGATATTCGTAAGCCGAACTGAGCTTGCCATAGCCATTGGCACAGACTGTAAGGATGAACTGCTCACGCGCCTGCATTTCGGCATAGCGTTCAGCGGAAAGCGACGGCTCGCCTTCCTTCTCACCCTTCCACGGCGCGAACTTGACGTATTCCTCACGCTCTTCGCTGGTGGTGCCAACCCGGTGCAGGATCGACAGGCTTATCACCTCGTCATCGCCCTTCAGCAACATGCCGCGCACGCCGGTCGAGGTGCGACTGGTGAATTCGCGCACCTCGTCACCGGCAAAACGGATGGCCTTGCCGGACCGGGTCGCCAGCAGCACGTCATCGCTCGCTTCAAGGAGGGCCACCCCAATCAGGCGATCTTCCGATCCTTCATCAAAGCGCATGGCGAACTTACCGTTCGACGGGATATTGGCGAAAGCATCCATTGCATTACGGCGGACGTTGCCCTTGGCTGTCGCGAAGACCACCGAAAGCTTGCCCCACTCAGCCTCGTCTTCGGGCAAGGGGAGCACGGTTTGAATCGTCTCATCCTTGTCCAACGCCGGCAGCAAGTTGACGATCGGTCGCCCCTTGGTCGCCGGGCCACCCTCAGGCAGACGCCAGACCTTGAGGCGATAGACTTTGCCTGCCGTCGAGAAGAACAGCACCGGATTGTGGGTGCTGG
>JBEGJL010000353.1:0-8802 GCA_041184605.1 Pseudomonadota bacterium | reverse complement strand
CTTCAGGCACCGCGCTGTTGCTGGGCGCAGCGGCAGCGCGGTGCCTGAAGGGGCATCCACCTTCATACGGTGATGGGTTTCGGCAATCTCGATATCCCAGTCCTCGCCCAGCCGACTGGCCGCTTCGCGCACGAGGTGTGCGAGCAGGGTCACGCCAAGCGAAGTATTGCCGGTCTGGAGGACAGCGATCTGTTCCGCCGCATGGTCGCACAGCCAGTGGTGGCGCTCTTCCAGTCCGGTGGTGCCAACAACAATGGGAACGCCCGCTGCCATCGCGGCGTCAAGGTTCCCCTCCAACGCGGCTGGTGCCGAGAAATCGACCAGCACGTCGCACCCGGCCGCCAGGGCGGCAACATCACCGCCCTTGTCCACGCCGCCGGCCAGTTCCGCCCCCGCCGCGACGATAGCATCGGCCAGGGCCTGGCCCATCCGTCCAGCGCTGCCGATAATTCCGATTTTTGCCACCAAACCAAACTCCGCTCGGACTGAGCTTGTCGAAGCCCCGTCCTTCTGTTGCGACGCTTGAAGGAAAAGCGGCCCTTCGACAAGCTCAGGGCGCACGGGCTAGAGGAAACGCATGACCGAGATTCGCAACATCGTGATCCTGACCGGCGCCGGGATCAGCGCCGAAAGCGGAATCGATACCTTTCGTTCAGCCGGCGGACTGTGGGAGCAGCACCGCGTTGAGGATGTCGCCACACCCGAAGCCTTTGCCCGTGATCCGGACCTGGTCCTGCGCTTCTATGACATGCGTCGCGCCGCGATTCAGGAAAAGCAGCCCAATGCGGCGCACTTCGCCCTGGCGGAACTCGACGCGAAGTGGGACGGCAATCTGCTGATCGTCACCCAGAACGTCGATGACCTGCATGAGCGCGGTGGGGCAAGGCGCGTGCTGCACATGCATGGCGAGCACCTCAACGCCTGGTGCACATCCTGCGACGTGCGCAGCCGCTGGACTCGTGCGCTGATCGACCGCCCGGCCTGCCCGGTCTGCCAGGCACGAACGCTACGGCCGGACGTCGTCTGGTTTGGCGAAATGCCCTACCGCATGGGCGATATCTACGCCGCGCTGCGCGAGGCGGACCTGTTCGTTTCGATCGGCACCTCGGGTGCGGTCTATCCGGCTGCGGGGCTGGTGCGGAACGCGCGGGAGCTTGGCATACAGACGCTGGAGCTGAATCTTGAGCGTAGCCAGGGGTCGCAATGGTTTCACGAAACGCGGCTTGGCCCGGCGACCGAGGTGGTGCCGGAATGGGTTAGCGAAATCCTAGGCGGCTGAGCAACCCCGGCACTCGGGATCCCTCGCGATCCGCATGGTCCGCAACTCAGGCGTGAACCCATCCAGCAGGTGAAGTTTACCCCATTGCGGATCACCCAGCGCGGCGTGACCCTGCACCAACACGCGCACCGCATGCATTGCCGCGAAGGTGCCGACCCATCCGGCCATCGCCCCCAGCACGCCATCGGCAGCGCAGGTATCGCAATCTTCGGCATCAAAGGCATCGCCAACGAAGCAGCGATAACAACTGTGGCCATCAAGGTGCCCGGCGAAGTTGGCCACTTGTCCCTGAAAGCGGCCCAGGGCGGCGCTGGTCAGCGGAATGCCCAACCGCACGCAGGCATCAGACACCGCAAGACGAGTCGCGAAATTGTCACAGCCATCAAGCACCATGGTTGCGCCCTCGAGGAGCCGCCCGGCGTTATCGCCCCCCAGCCTCCCGACGACCGGGCGGACCTCGATGGCACCATCAAACCGCCGCAGCCAATCGGCAGCAGCCTCGGCCTTGGCCTTGCCCACATCGGCTTGGGTGAAAATCGTCTGGCGCTGAAGATTGCTCAGATCGACCTCGTCACCGTCGATCAACGTCAGCCTCCCAACCCCTGCTCCGGCCAGGTATTGCAGTGCGGGTGAACCGATCCCGCCGCATCCCACCAGCACGACGTGGGCCTGGCTGAGCGCAACCTGCCCTGCACCGCCCAGTTCGGGCAGCACGATATGGCGGGCGAAGCGATCGAGGCGATCCGGAGCAAGCATCATCAGCGCGGCTTTAGGATCGTTTGAACGCGCGGGCAAAGGAAGTCTCTTGCCCCACCCCCGGCGATGCGGCACTTAATCGGTCAATTAAGACAAATACGGGACGAGGCATGCATTACGCTCAACTGCACCAGGTGCGCCAGGAACTGACCGGACCCGGCGGGCCATTCGAGATCGTCGAGGCCGAGGTGCTGGGCCACCGGATGAAAGTCTACAAGAATGCCCCGCCCTCGGCGCGCGAATTCTGGCTTTCCACCGCCGCGTTCGGCCCGCGCGATTATCTGGTTTATCAGGATGAGCGACTGACTTACGCCCAGGCCCACGATCAGGTTCGCGCCATCACCGCCTGGCTGTGGGAACAGGGTGTTCGCCCCGGTGACCGGGTGGCGATTGCCATGCGCAATTACCCCGAATGGATGCTGATCTATTGGGCCTGCCTGTGCATCGGCGTGGCGGCAGTCGGCGCCAACGCCTGGTGGACCCCGGAAGAGCTCGACTACGCCCTTGCCGATTCGACCCCCAAGGTGATCTTCGCCGATGCCGAGCGGCTGACGCGACTGGCAGAATGCACCGAGGCCACCGCCAAGGTGACCACCGTCGCCGTCCGGGCAGAAGCGCCGGGCACTGTCCTATGGGCCCAGGTGATCGCGTACCCCGGGACCATGCCCGACGTGACGGTCGATCCTGACAGCGACGCCTGCATTTTCTACACCAGCGGCACCACCGGCCATCCCAAGGGCGCACAGCTGACCCATCGCGGGTGCGTGTCAAACCTGATGAACCTGCTCTACGCCGGTGCATCCAGCGGCATGGCAACCGAGCGCGGCGGCGGCGCGGCGATCCCGGCCGAGCCGCCGATTCCGGCCACCCTGGTCACCACCCCACTGTTCCACGTCACCGCCAACAACTGCGCTGCCTATGCCGCAACCGCCCAGGGCGGGAAGATGGTGCTGATGTATCGGTGGGACGCGGGTGAAGCCCTGAAGCTGATTGAGGCAGAGCGTTGCAATGGCCTGTCGGGCGTGCCGGTGATGGCGCGCGAACTGATCAACCACCCGGATTTTGACAAGTACGACACCTCAAGCCTGCTCAACATGTCGGGCGGCGGGGCGCAGGTCCCACCGGACCAGGTTGGCGCAATTGACCGGAAAATTCCTTCGGCGCGTCCATCGACGGGTTACGGCATGACCGAGACCTGCGGCATCATCACCTCGGTTGGTGGCGACTTCTTCGTCGACCGGCCCGATTCTGCCGGTCCCTCAATGCCCAACTTCGATGTGAAATGCGTCGATGATGACGGCAATGCCGTGCCGCAAGGCGAAGTGGGTGAACTGTGGGTCAAGGGCTCCTCTGTCATCAAGGGCTATCTCAACCGACCCGACGCCAACGCCGCCTCGTTCACCGATGGTTGGCTGCATACGGGCGATGTCGCCCGGATCGACGCGGACGGCTTCATCTATATCGTCGACCGCAAGAAGGACATGGTCCTGCGCGGCGGTGAAAACGTGTTCTGCACCGAGGTTGAGGCCGGAATCTATCGCCACCCCGCAGTGGCCGAATGCTGCGTGTTCGGCGTCCCGGACGAACGCCTGGGCGAGGAAGTGGGTGTGGCCGTGGTGCTCAAGTCAGGCGAAACGCTCGATGCAGAAACGCTGCGTGCTCACTGCGGCGGGGTGATGGCGAAGCACAAGGTGCCGCGTTACGTCTGGTTCATGGATCAGGCCCTGCCGCGCAACGCCAATGGCAAGTTCCTGCGCCGCGAACTGCGCGACGAACTCGCCCGTCAAACTGCGGAGGCCTGAGCCATGGGTGATATGGATGGCCGCATCGCGCTCGTCACGGGTGCCTCGCGCGGGCTTGGTGCCGCTGCTGCGCGGGCTTTGGCAGCGGCGGGCGCGAAAGTCGCTGTGACCGACCTCACCGCGCCGGAAGACCTTGCCGCCGAAATCGGGGGGATCGCCCGCGCGCAGGACGTGACGAGCGAGGCTGACTGGGCCGCAGCAATGGACTGGCTACGCGCCGAACTGGGCGGGCTCGACGTGCTGGTCAACAATGCCGGTCTGTGGTTGTTCAAGCCGATTGTGGAAACCACGCTGGATGATTGGCGGCGGCTTCACGCGGTAAATGTCGAAGGGGTGTTCCTGGGCACCCGCGCGGCGATCCCGCTGCTGGCCGAGCGCGCCCACCTGTGGCGCGGCGGCACAGCAGTCGTGAATCTGTCTTCGGTGGCAGGGATCGAAGGGGCTGCCGGCGGAACCTGCTACAACAGCACCAAGGGCGCCGTGCGCCTGTTCACCAAAGGCTGCGCCAAGGAACTTGCCGCAGCCCGGATCCGCGTCAATTCGGTCCACCCCGGCGTGATCGATACCGACATGGGCCGCAAGCTGATCGACGATTTCGCTGTGGCGCAGGGTACGGGCAACAACGAAACGCTGGCGAATGTCTCAGCCATGCACCCGCTTGGCCACCTGGGCGAGCCGCAGAACGTGGCCGATGCCGTCGTCTTCCTGGCCAGCGATCGCGCCGCCTTTACCACCGGCAGCGAACTGATCGTTGATGGCGGCCTGAGCGCCTAAAGCCCGAAGGCTGCCAGTGCGGCCCGGGCGATTCCCTCGCCCTTTTCCTGGACGAAGTGGCCGCCATCCGGAACCTTGAACGGAGCAGGGCAGCCGCGGATGATCCCTTGCAGACTCGACATGACGTCTGGTCCTAACACCGGGTCAGTCATGCCCACCGCCATGAAAGTTGGGCCGGACCATTGATCACGCCAGAATTCCCGCGCCCGTTTTGCTTCGGCCATACCGTCCATTCCGGGATCGGTCATGACAAGCTCGGGGAACCTGCGGACACCAGCCTTGTAGCGCGCGTCGGGAAACGGCGCGTCATACCCGGCTGCCTCGTCATCGCGCATATCTGGCTGCGAACGTTGCATCAGCCCGGCAATGTCGAGATCCGGTTGGCTGCGGTTGAAGGCGCGCCACCGTTCAAATCCCTCGCTGACCGGTTCGCCGCAGGGGATCGTGGTATTCATCACCAACAGGCGCACAAAGCGTTCAGGCATTGCTGGTGGAATGGTAAGGCCAAGGATTCCGCCCCAGTCCTGGCAAACCAGGGTAATCCGTTGCAGGTTGAGCCGCGCTATCAATGCAGTCAGCAGGTTGCGATGGAAGTGGAAAGTGTAGGCGGCTTCATCAACCGGTTTGTCCGATCGGCCGAAGCCCAGCAGGTCTGGTGCGATCACCCGATGCCCGGCGGCGGTGAAGACCGGGATCATCTTGCGATAGAGGTATGACCAGGTCGGTTGGCCGTGCAGGCAAAGAAATGTTTCTGCAGCATCGCGAGGTCCTTCGTCCAGATAGTGAACCCGCAGCCCTTCATACCCCGGCAAGTCCTGTAGGTAATGCGGCGCAAAGCTGTAATCGGCCAATCCCGAAAAGCGGGCATCATCGGTGCGCAGATAGTCCATGGTTGCTCTTTCTCCGGCGGTCAGTCGCGTGGTGTCGGCCATTGCGACAGGATCGTCGCCGCATCGAAATAGTCGCGCCAATGGGTGATCAGCCCGTCGTGCACCTCGAACACTCCGGTGACGGGTAATTCCACCCACTTGTCAGCCAGCCGGTGCCGGTCGAGCCGTTCAAGCATGACCACCGGACCGCTTACTGCTTCGCGCAGGATGCGGAACTCGTTCTCCAAGGTTGGTGCAAAGAACGGTTCAAGCACGGCGCGGATGCCAGCGGGCCCAATAACGGTGCCGATTGGCGGCGGGTTGGTATAGGTGCAATCTGGCGCAACCAGCGCGGTGGCGCGATCATAATCGAGCGGCTCCATCGCCTTCAGGAAGGCCCGAACGATCTGGCTGGGGGTGGCGCTCATGCTGCACGCCCTTCGCCAAGCAGCAGCACCTTGATGTCGCCCTTTGCACGGTAAGAATGCACCAGCAGGTAGCTGGCCAGGAACGGCATGCCGCCGACAAAGATGAACAGCCCCAATGCGACTCCGCCAAGGCTGAAGTGGTGCCGCCAGGCCAGCCACAGTCCGCCCAGGCACAGGAAGGCAAAGAAATCGAGATTGAACTGGCCCGGCCAGCCCATCGCCGCCATATCGCCGAAGAATACGGGCAACAGATCGAGCCCGTGATTGGCGACCGTGATCGACGTAAAAGCCGTGATGCCGATGATCCAGGCGATCAGGTAGAGACGGAACAGGCTCATGATCGTATCCTCCTTCAGGGGCGGCGGGCTTCGAGATAACGACAGCGGGCGAGCATGGCGGTAAGGCCGATGCAGCCCGAACAGACAATCAATGCCAGCCAGGGTAAAGGGCGCATCCCGACGGCGCGGGCGCGGGGCAGCAACAGGGCCCAGCCGATCCCGATCGCGATCAACAGGTCGAGCCAGACCTGGTTGCCCCAGGCGTTCTGGGAGTGATTGGGCCAGAAGCCGAACGGCCCCTCGGCAGCGATGGTGTAGAGCGACCAGCCGGTGAACAGCGCACAGACCGCTGCGGCAAAGCGCCACGAGGCTGTGACGCCCCCGGCAGCACCAAGCATGGCCCCCACAACCAGCACAACGGCGACAGCGGGCAGTATCTGGTATAGCGCGTCCACAGTCAGCGACTCCTTGTAGCAACTGCTACATGGTATGCAAATGTAACGCGTGCTACAAGCGGCAAGATGAGCATCAGGGACGAGCAGCGCGGAGTGGTGATCGAGCGGCTGGCCGGGCACCTGCTGACCCACGGCCTGGCCCGCACCAGCCTGCGCCAGCTGGCCCAGGCCGCCGGGGTGAGCGACCGGATGCTGCTCTATTACTTCGCCGACAAGGCCGAGGTGCTGGCAGCCGTGATGGCACGTGTGGCGGGTGAGCTTTCGCTGCGGCTAAGCGACGCGATCCCGGAAGTTGCCCCGCTGAAACCGGCTGAGCTCGTCCGTCGCGCCACTGACTTTACCACCGGACCCGAAATGCGCCGCTTCATGCGGCTGTGGGTCGAGGTTGTTGCTGCTGCGGCGCGTGGCGAGGCTCCCTATCCGGCCATCGTGGCCCAGGTCATGGGGGGGTTCCGCATGTGGGTCGATGCGCGGCTTGACCTGCCAGAAGGCGCCGACCGCGAAGGCACGGCCGCTGCGATCATTGCGGTGGTCGACGGGCTGGCCCTGGTCGACATCTGCAGTGACGATGAGATAGCCCCGCGCATGGCAAGCGCGCTGTCGGTCCTGCTGACTGAATAACGCCATACCCAATCGCTGTGGGCCACCCTGTGCACAAGCCTGTGCGCGGGGTGCTGAGGCATTGGGGATCAGCGGTGAAAGCGGCTCAGCTTTCCAACTGGCGAAGCAGGCTGCGCACGTCACCGTCCATATCGGCATCGCGGGCGCGCAGGTCTTCGATCAGGCGCACGGCATGGATCACGGTTGAGTGGTCGCGGCCACCGAACTTGCGGCCGATCTCAGGATAGGAGCGCGGGGTCAGCACCTTGGCAAGGTACATGGCAACCTGCCGCGGACGGACCACGGCCCGGGCCCGGCGCTTTGATGCCATCTCGGTCCGGTCAACCCGGTAGAACTGGCAGACCGTCCGCTGGATCTCATCAATAGTGATGCGGCGGCGGTTGGCGGAAAGAATGTCAGTCAGCTGTTCTTCCGCCAGCTGCAGAGAGACGGCCTGGCCGGTCAGCTGGGCATAGGCGATCAGCTTGTTAAGGCCGCCGACCAGTTCGCGGACATTGCGGTTGATCGTGCGGGCCAGGAACTCAACCACGTCACCCGGCACATGGCTGGGCGAGAAGCGCTGAAGGCGATGCTCCAGGATCGAGCGGCGCAGTTCGATGTCGGCCGGCTGGATATCGGCAACAAGGCCCATCGAGAGACGCGAGAGCAGGCGCTGTTCCACCCCATCGAGCGCCTGCGGGGCCCGGTCGGCGGCAAAGACCAGTCGCTTGCCTTCGGCCAGCAGCGCATCGATCGTATAAAGCAGTTCTTCCTGGGCCGAAGCCTTGCCGATGATGAACTGGATGTCATCGACCAGCAGCAGATCAAAGCCACGCAGGCGGGCCTTGAACTCGATCGTCTGGTTCTGGCGCAGCGCCTGGACGAATTCGACCATGAAGCGCTCGGCCGAGCAGTAAAAGATCCGGGCGCGCTGGTGGTTGGCCAGATAGGCATGGCCGATCGCGTGCAGCAGGTGCGTCTTGCCTTGGCCGGTCGCGGCCTTGAGATAGAGCGGTGCGAACTGCGGCGTTTCCGTGGCGGCCATGCGCTGCGCGGCATTGCTGGCAAGGATGTTCGCCGAACCGGTCACGAAGCTGGCAAAGGTCAGCGACGGGTCAAGCCCGACCGGACCTTGACCGAGCGCGCCAAGTTCGGCTGCCCCCATGCCCAGCGCGTCACCCGGCTGGGCCAGCGGCGCGCCGTCGTTGGCAGCACGGCGGCCTTCTTCGCGGCCCAAGCGCAGGCCCGGCATCGCGCGCCGGCCCGGCATGACCGAGATCTGAACATTGCGGATATCCGGACGGGCAATTTTCCAGGCAAGCGAAAGCCGGTCAGCAAAGCGGTCCGACACCCAATTGGCGGAGAATTCATTCGGCAGATAGAGGTCAAGCGTGCCGCTCTGCTTGCACAGCGAGCCAAGCTGGATTGGCTTGATCCACTGGCTGTAAAGCTGGTGGCCAAGATCCTTGCGCAGGCCACGGCTGATATCAGCCCAGTCTGCCGCAAGATCGAGCGCTTCCTGTTCTTCCATCATGCGCTCTGCGTCAGCTCCGCCCGGCGC
>JBEGJL010000352.1:0-4147 GCA_041184605.1 Pseudomonadota bacterium | reverse complement strand
GAAGAGTTCGCGCTCCCATTTGCGCGGGTCGCTGACCACGCGGCTGACGCTGTCAAACACCATCGTGTCGCGCGCCGGCACGGTATAGCTCGCCCAGCCGGGATTGCCGCTGCGGGCGAAGCGGACGAAGGCGTCCATCACCACATTGCTCATGGCCTGACGGGCGGATGTCGGGTTCTCGAAGGTGCCGAACGACAGACCGATATCGTCGGTGTGCTTGGCCTGTTCAAAATCCAGCTGGTAGACCCAGGTCTGCCGCACCCCGGCGCGCGCGCGGGCATCGGCTTCCTCAACCTGCCCGCGCCATGACCGGCCAGCAGTGACCATGCGATGGAATATCTGTTCGGTGCTGTCCGTGGGATAGCGCGCCCGGAACTGCGCGACGACCCAGGCCGGATCGATATCGACCTTCAGCTCCGGCCCGGCGCGCTGCGCCAGGTTGCTCCAGTCGAGCCCCTGCAGCTTGGGATGGTCCGGCGGGAAGAACGCCCGTGTTTCGGCCACTGTATTGCCCAGCAGCATCGGAATCTCGTTGCCCTGCGGCGCCGGATCGGGCCAGAATGGGTGCCGGGTCAGGTGCTTCATGTCGAGCACGGGGCCCATGTATACCCCGCCGCCCATCACCGGATCGGGTGCCGAAAGCGCCGCGACCAGGGCCTCCACCGGCGTCGTGGCCGGATCGACGCCAAGCTTGTCGATGAAGGCCTGAGCGCGTTTGCGGGCATTGAGCGGCCCGGAAGCCGTAACCTGCTGACCGCTCATCGTGATGGCCTTGTGAAACAGGCCCTTTGCCTCGGGCATGGCCATCAGCGTTGCGATCTTGGCCCCGCCGCCCGACTGGCCGAACACCGTGACATTGCCCGGATCGCCACCGAACTTGGCCACGTTGGCCTGTACCCATTTGAGCGCGAGGATCAGGTCCAGCTGGCCGGCATTACCGCTGTCGGGGAAACGGTCGGGCAGGTAGAGATAGCCAAACACGTTGAGCCGGTGATTGACCGTCACCACAACCACATCGCCGCGCTGGGCCAGCTTCGCGCCATTGTTCAGCGGATCGGCGACCGAGCCGGTCGAATAGGCCCCACCGTGAATGTAGACCATGACCGGCTTGGGCTTGGCGGGCTGCGGATCGGGCGTCCAGACATTAAGGAACTGGCAGTCCTCGCTTTGCGGCTGATAGCGCATGCCCTGCTGCGGGCAGGATGGGCCTAGCGCCGAGGGCGAGACGAAATCGGGCTGGCCAAACGGCACAGGCTCGGGCGCCTGGAACCGGGCCGCGCGGGCATAGCGGATGCCAAGCTGGGCCTTGGCCTTCGCCGGATCAGCCATCGCGAAGCGCGGAACCGCCACCAAGGCGGCAGCCCCGGCCAGCACTGTCCTGCGGCTCCAGCCCTCAGCGCCGGACATCGCCGCCACTTGCCGAAAAACCGTCCAAGGCGGCGCGATTGATCAGACACAGGTCACCGGGGACTGTGTGCTTGAGCGCCGTGAGCGCAAGGCCCGTATCGGCCATCTGGCGTTCATCCCCGCCCTCGAGCCAACCGTGGAGCACCCCGGCGGCAAAGGCATCGCCGGTGCCAATACGGCCGACGATTCCGGTCACGTCGATTTCATCGGTCTGGTGCGCGCCTTGGCGGCTATCGACCCGAGCGGCGATGCGGTGATGATCCGAAGTCACCAGATGTCGCGCGGTTGAGGCAATCAATTGAAGCTTCGGGAAAGCGGCAAAGGCCGCCTCGGCCGCTTCGCGTCGACGGTCTTCGCCATCGCCGGAAAACGACTTGCCCAGCAGGAGCGAGATATCGCGGTGATTGCCGATCAGGATCGTGGCCTGGGCCACCAGTTCACGCAGGATCGCGCCGGGGTTGCTGTCCCAGCTGGACCACAGCGCGCCGCGATAATTGCCATCAAAGCAGATCGGGACATTGGCCCTGAGCGCGGCGGCATTGGCAGCCTTGGCCAAGGCGACACCCTTGGGGCCAAGCGCCGGGGTGATCCCACCGGTGTGAAACAGCCGCGCACCTTCCAGGGCTCCGGCAAAGTCGATCGCCGCGGGATCGGCTTCGGCGAAGGCGCTTCCCGCGCGGTCATAGGTGATTGCGGAGGGGCGTGGCCCGGCACCATCTTCCATGAAGTAAAGGCCCATCCGGCCCGGCGCGCGGGCCAGAAACTGGGTATCGACACCACCACTGCGGAGGGCGGCAATCGCGCGGTCACCCAGCGTGTTGTCACTGACCAGACCGGCAAAGCGCGTGGCGTGACCAAGGCTGGCGAGGGCCACGGCCACATTGCCTTCTGCCCCGCCCGGGTGAAGCTCAAGGCAGTCAGCCTGAACCATCAACTGCGATCCCGGCGGGGTCAGCCGGAGCAGCAATTCGCCGAAACAGGTGACTGTCATTGCGAAAACTTACCGCGCGAGCCAGCCGCCGTCGACCGCCAGGACCTGCCCGGTGACGTAGTCCGATGCTTCAGAAGCAAGGAACACGGCAGCCCCGGCGATATCCTCGGGTCGGCCCCAGCGTCCGGTCGGGATGCGTTCCAAGATCTGGCGGTTGCGGGTTTCGTCGGCCTGCAAGGCGGCTGTGTTGTTGGTGGCGATATAGCCCGGGGCGATCGCGTTGACCTGCACGCCCTTGGGGGCAAGTTCGTTAGCCATGGCCTTGGTTACCCCGCCAACGCCCGACTTGGCTGCGGCATAGCTCGGCACGCGGATGCCGCCCTGGAAGGTCAGCAGGCTGGCGATGTTGACGATCTTGCCCGATCCGCGTTCCGCCATATGGCGCGCGGCTGCCTGGCTCAGAAAGAACAGGGTCTTGAGGTTGGTATCCATCACCGCGTCCCAGTCCGCTTCAGAGAACTGGAGCAGGTCATCACGGCGGATGATCCCGGCGTTGTTGACCAGCACATCGATCCGGCCAAGCCCGGCGAGGGCTTCATCGATCACGCGCTCAACCGGCTTGGTCGAGGACAGGTCGGCCTTGATGTTGACGGCCTTGCGCCCCGTTGCCGCGATCATCGCCAGCGTCTCGGTCGGCTCGCTGCGTCCCGCCAGCGCGACGTCTGCCCCGGCCTCGGCCAAGGCGACGGCAATCGCCTGGCCGATCCCGGTGTTGGCCCCGGTAACCAGCGCGGCCTTACCGGCAAGCGAGAAAGAGATCGCCATCAGAGCGCCCGCAGGTAGTCGGCAATCGCCTGGTCCTGGCAGTTCGGATAGAACAGCTCGGCAAACTTCTCACCGGCGATCGCGGCCTTGAGCAGGTCCTGGTCGACCGACTTCAGCACGCTCAGCATATCCCGGCACGAAGCGGCCTTCATGTCCTTCAGCTTGCTGCGGTTGGCGGCCATGAAGTGGGCGCGCTCCTTGGGATAGCCGGCACCGCCTTCGTTTTCGAAGATCTTGCGATAGCAGTCTTGCAGGTTGAGTTCGGCGGCCCAGCCGAAGCCCTTCGAATAGGGCATCGAAATCGCGTTGCCATCGTTGATCTGGCTGAACAGGAAGGCGTCGGTCGGATCGATCACCAGCCCGCAGAACACGCCGGGCATCGAATTGGCTGCCAGCATCGAACCCATGCCCGTGCCGCAGCCGGTGACCACAAAGTCCGCCGCGCCGGAGTTCAGCAGGATGCCGGTGAGCAGCCCGTTCATGACATAGGTCAGCGAGGCGGCATCTTCAGGCGTGTACATGCCATAGTTGAACACCTGATGGCCCAGTGGTTCAGCAACCGAGGTCAGTGCTTCGTGGACAATCGCGTTCTTGGCGGCTTGGCTGTTTTCGATGATCAGGGCGATCTTCATGGGGTGGGTCTTTCCTGCTGGATGTCTGTTTGGCGCTATGGGTAACCGGTGTCATTGGCGAGATCAAGGATTCTCTCTCGCAGTCGTCCGATCAGTTCTTTGGTGCGGAAACCGAGGCGCGGGGGACGAATTCGGTCGGGAACAGGGACTGTTCCTTGCGCGCTGTTTCGGGGTGGATCAGCTTCAGCGCGGCAGAGCGGGCCATGGTCCGGATCGGCCAGCGCACCGTGGTCAGCGGCGGCCAGATCGTTGCCGCGATCGCCGTATCGTCAAAGCCGACGACGGAGAGATCGCCCGGCACATCCAGCCCGCGTTCCCGCGCGACGTGGACCACGCCCGCGGCCATCACGTC
>JBEGJL010000351.1:0-3948 GCA_041184605.1 Pseudomonadota bacterium | reverse complement strand
GGGTAGTGACAATCACTGGCTGCGGGCTTGCCAATCGCGACGTACACGCAGGGCTCGTTCGATCGGTTTTGCAGGACATGGCCATTGCCATCGCCCTTCGGAAAGGCGGCGACATCGCCCGGGCGCATGACCGTATCGCCGCTGTCATCGACCAGCACCGCTTCACCGGCCAGCATAACGACCAGTTCGTCTTCTGCTTCATGCCAATGGCGCTGTGCCGACCAGGCGCCTGGCTGCAGCACGACATGGCTTGCCCCGAAATCGGCGAGACCCGCAGCGGGTGCGAGCCGGCGGTACCAGCGCCCCTGGACCTGGGCGGCGTGCTCCGGCGGATAGCCGGTGGCGTTGGTCTGGGGGATTGCCTCAAGATCGAGCTTCGGCATGGACTTCCTCTCGCTTGCAGGCGCGCAGCATACACCATATGCCCCGACGGGTCATGACCTGCATTACCCTCCCCCCGGTCCTGCCGCTTGCCGAAGCGCTGATGGCCTGTCCTAGCGTCACCCCGGCTACGGGAATGGTGTTCGATTGCCTGGAAGGCCAGCTCGCGCCGATCGGCTTCTCGATCCATCGCTTCCTGGCGGGCGAGGCCCCGGACGGTCCGGTCGAGAACCTGTTTGCGATCCGGCAGGGACCGGCCGGCTGCCGCCACTTCAGCTTTGCCGGCCACCTTGATGTCGTTCCGCCTGGCGAAGGCTGGACCACCGGCGCTTTCGCCCCCGAAGTGCGCGGCGAACTGCTCTATGGGCGCGGCGCAGTCGACATGAAGGGTTCGATTGCAGCAATGGTCGCCGCGGTGTCCGCCGTTCCGCAGGATGCCGGCACGATCAGCTTCATCATAACCGGCGATGAAGAGGGACCGGCGCGCTTCGGCACCCTGCCGCTGATCGACCATATGCGGGCTGTCGGTGCCATTCCCGACCTGATCCTGGTGGGTGAGCCGACCAGCGTGAACCGCCTGGGCGACATGATGAAGATCGGCCGCCGCGGCTCGGTCAATATCTGGCTGACGGTTGAAGGGAACGAGGGCCACGTCGCCTACCCGCACCTTGCCAGCAATCCGATCGGCCCATTGGTCAACATGCTGGCAGAGCTGAATGCGCTGGTGCTCGACGAGGGGACCGACTGGTTCCAGCCGTCGAACCTTGAAATCACCGACATCACCGTCGGCAACCCGGCAACCAACGTGATCCCGGCCCGCGCCCATGCGCGCCTGTCGATCCGGTTCAACGATCTCCACACCGGCCAGGAACTGGCTGACCGGGTATGCGCGATTGCCGAAAAGCATGGCGGCACCGCCCGAGCGGTGATTTCGGGCGAGGCCTTCCTGACCCCGCCGGGAGACTTTTCGGCGATGGTTGCCGCAGCGGTCGAGGCCGAAACGGGCGTCATGCCAGAGGCCAGCACCACGGGCGGCACCAGCGATGCACGCTTCCTCAAGGCCCTGTGCCCGGTGATCGAGTTCGGCCTATGCAACGCAACCATGCACAAGCGTGACGAAGCCGTGGCCGTGCCCGATCTCGACACACTGGCCCGCATCTATGCGCGCATTGCCAAGGCAGCACTAGCGGGCTGATTGCGATAGCCGCGACAGCCTGTTAGGCTGCACGGAAACAATCTTTCAATCCGGGGGACGCACGCCATGGACCGGCGCCTGACACTCTACATCCTGATCGGCATGGTGCTGGGCGTCGTCGCCGGCTGGCTGGTATTCACCTTCATCCCGAAAGGACCCGTCACAATCTGGCCGTTCGGCGTCGAAGGTGACCTGAAGGATATCTATCTCAAGACCTTCGGCCTGCTGTCGAGCATCTTCCTCAACCTGATCAAGATGCTGGTCGCACCGCTGATCCTTTCGACGATCGTGGTGGGCATCGCCCACATGGGTGATACCGCCGCGCTGGGCCGGATCGGCTTCCGCGCGATCACCTGGTTCATCCTTGCCAGCCTGATTTCGATCGGTCTGGGCCTGGTCATGGTCAACTTCTTCCAGCCCGGGGTCGGCGTTGACGTATCAGCCGCAACGGCGGCTTCGGTCGGCGAGGTGGCAAAGCTCGATTTCTTCGACTTTGTCCTGCACATCTTCCCGAAGAACGCCTTCGACGCGATGGCGACGAACAATATCCTGCAAATTCTGGTCTTCTCGCTGTTCGCTGGCGTGGCCCTGTCCGCGCTGGGCGAGAAGGGCGCGCCGCTCGTCCGCGGGGCAGAGGCTCTGGCGGAAATGATGTTGCAGATCACCGGCTATGTGATGCGCTTTGCCCCCTTCGCGGTGTTTGGCGCGCTGGCCAAGGTCGTTGCCTCAAGCGGGCTGGGCATCTTGGGCACCTATGTCGAGCTGGTAACCGAGTTCTATCTCTCGCTCAGCCTGCTCTGGCTGATCCTGTTGACCATCGGCGGGCTGTTCCTGGGTCGGCGCATTTTCGAGCTGATCCGCTATATCCGCGAACCGATGATGATCGCCTTCTCGACCGCATCGAGCGAGGCGGCCCTGCCCAAGCTGTTCGAGCAGCTGGACCGCTTTGGCGTGCCGCGCCGAATCTCGGGCTTCATGTTGCCGCTGGGCTATTCGTTCAATCTCGACGGCTCGATGATGTACATGAGCTTTGCGACGCTGTTCATCGCCCAGGCCTATGGCATCGACCTGTCGATCGGCACCCAGATCGCGATCCTTCTAACGCTGATGATCAGCTCAAAGGGTGTCGCCGCTGTGCCACGCGCCTCGCTGGTGGTGATCACCGGTACGCTGGCCATGTTCGGGCTGCCGGTGGAGGGCGTGGCGATCATCTTGGCGATCGATCAATTCCTCGACATGGGCCGCACTGCCACCAACGTGGTCGGCAATGCCGTCGCCACTTCGGTCATCACCAAGTGGGAAGGCATGCTTGAGGTTGAGGAGCCCGAATTTGTCGAGCATCCGCACGCCCGAACCCACACCGCCGCGCATGGCCGGGCCGGGCTTGATCTCGATCCGTCGAACTTTGACGAGAAGCGTTAAGCCTGCAGGCCCTTGCCCTTCGGGGCGGGGGTCTTCGGCTTGAAAGCGCAAAGGTCTGCTACCGGGCAGCGCCAGCATTCGGGCGTGCGGGCCTTGCAGATGTAACGGCCGTGCAGGATCAGCCAGTGGTGCGCACCCACGCGGAAGGGCTGCGGCACCTTCTTCTCCAGCTGCTTCTCGACCGCCAGCGGGGTCTTGCCCTTGGCCAGCCCCGTGCGGTTGCCGACCCGGAAGATATGGGTGTCGACGGCAAAGGTCTCGGCACCGAAGGCACAGTTCATTACCACGTTGGCGGTCTTGCGGCCCACGCCCGGCAGCTCGGTCAGCGCATCGCGGTCGGCCGGAACCTCCCCCCCGTAATCGCGCACCAGGATCTCGGACAGGGCGATGACGTTCTTGGCCTTGGTGTTGAACAGGCCGATGGTCTTGATGTGCTCTTTCAACCCGGCCTCCCCCAGCGCGACCATCTGCGCCGGAGTCTTCACAAGATCGAACAGTCGCCGGGTCGCCTTGTTAACCCCCACGTCGGTCGCCTGGGCAGAGAGCGTTACCGCAACGAGCAGTTGATAGGTGTTGCCGAACTCCAGCTCCGTCTCGGGTGACGGGTTATCCTCGGCAAGACGGCGAAAGAATTCGAAGATCGCTTCGCGCTTCAAAGGCCAAGCACCTCGCCCATGCGATAGCGTCCAGCAGGTCTGCCAACCAGCCACAGCGCCGCGCGGACCGCACCCTTGGCGAAGATCGTGCGGTTTTCGGCCAGGTGGGTCAGCGACAGCCGTTCGTCCGCGCCAAGGAAGTGCACGGTGTGGTCACCAGCAACCGACCCGCCGCGCAAGGACGCAAAGCCGATCTCACCCGATTGGCGCGCGGCGGTGATCCCGTCGCGGCCCCGCGCGCTGTGATTGGCGAGATCAATCCCGCGACCATCCGCTGCCGCTGCGCCCAGCAAC
>JBEGJL010000350.1:0-9805 GCA_041184605.1 Pseudomonadota bacterium | reverse complement strand
ATGTCCAGCAGCCTTTTCTCGTCCATCGCCTTGGGAGACATCGCGCTGGCCAATCGCATTGTCATGGCGCCGATGACGCGCGACCGGGCTGGCCCGGGCGATGTGCCAACCGCGCTGATGGTAGAATACTATGCCCAGCGGGCAAGCGCCGGCCTGATCGTCACCGAAGGCGTTCAACCCAGCCTGGTTGGCAAAGGCTATTGGCGCACGCCTGGCATCCACAGCGATGAACAGATTGCTGGCTGGCGCGCCGTGGCCGATGCGGTTCACGCCCGCGGCGGCCGGATCGTGATGCAGTTGATGCATTGCGGGCGGGTGGTGGTGGAGGCCAATCGCGGCTTTGCCGCTGACGTGATCGGCCCGTCGCCCATTGCCTGCCCGACGCCGGTTCCCGGCCCAGACGGCACGCCGACGGATTGCGCCATGCCCCGCGCCCTTACCAGCGATGAGATCCCGGCCCTGGTTGAGGAATTCGCCCAGGCTGCGCGCAATGCAATGGCCGCCGGGCTGGATGGGGTCGAGCTGCACTGCGCCAGCGGCTATCTGATCAATCAGTTTCTAAACCCAGCGAGCAACCACCGCGACGACGCCTATGGCGGCAGCGTGGAACATCGCATCCGCTTCCCGATGATGGTCTTGACCGCCATGGCCGAGGCGATCGGGCCTGGCCGCGTGGGCTTTCGCATATCGCCGGGCAATCCCTATAACGGAATGGATCCGACCGATCCGGCGGCAACCTTTGCCCCCTTCGTCAAGGCTGCTGATAGCCTGGGATTGGCCTATCTTCACGTCGTTGACATGGGTCTGGCCGAACTCGACACCCTCGATTTGTTGCGCGCAAACTTTTCTGGGCCGATCATCGCCAACAACAACCTGAAGGCCGAAAGCGCGGCCGCTTTGCTTGCTGCCGGGCGGGCCGAAGCAGTCAGCTTCGGCCGCGCTTTCATTGCCAATCCCGATCTGGTCGAACGGATTGCTGCAGGCGCACCACTGGCCAAGCCGAACTATGCCCTGCTCTACATCGGCGAAGCGGAGGGCTACACTGACTATCCAAGCCTGACGGGTTAAGGCTGCGTAGCGGCCGAAACCGCATAGTACCGGCTGTACCATTGGCGGAACTGCGGGATCGGCCCATCACCATCGCAGATGATCGGATTGGGTTCATAGCGCATCCGATCCCAGATCACCTTGTCTTGATCCAGCTGCTTGCAGATATCCCGGATCAGCGCCCTGGCCAGCCCCGCATCGGGGCCCTCGGCTTGGGCCTTTGGCTGCACGAAACCATAGCGCACGCGCAAGACATCTTCCTCGATCGGCACCAGACTGGCGACCAGCAAGGTTTCTGAAATACCGCGGAATCGGACCCAGCTCTGCCCCGGCCCCATGGTATCGTAACTGATCAGGCCATCGACCACCCCGGTGGGCGTGCCCATCTGTGCCCGCACATCGGCCCCACGGCCCCATTCACCCCAGCGCAGTTCGGCCTTGGGCACGTCGGCCGTGCCGTGGATATATTTAAAATGGGCCACATCGACGCCATTTTCGGCCATGTTCTGGATCGAGCCATAAACGATCCATTCGTGCATGGCATAATCGGTCCATGCGGGATCGCCATATTCCTCGTGCACCACAATGTCCCACAGTGGCGCGACTGTCTGGTCGGGATGATACCATACCCAGATCCAGCCATTGGCCTCGGTCACTGGCCAGGTCCGCAGGCATTTGCGCTTAACCTGTGGTGGGATCGCCTTGGCATAGGGAATGTCCTTCACCACCCCTTCTTCGCCATCATAGCGCCACGCGTGGAACGGGCATTCCAGCAGGTTGCCATGCACTTTGCCGCCATGGCCCAGATGGGCCCCCAAATGCTTGCACCAGGCATCGGTCACGCGGACCCGACCATCCTCGCCGCGCCAGATCGCCAGGTCCTGCGCGAAATAACGCAGCGGCTTGACCTGCCCGATCGTCACAAAATCCGCCTGCTCCAGCGCATACCAGCCATAGGGAAAGCCAATGTCGAGCCCCCGCTCGGCCGGGCTGGGGCGCTCATCTAGCGGCGCCACCCGCCAATCCACCAGATCCTGCCCCCGCAGTTTTTCCAGTATCTGCCATACTGCCACCGGCGGGGTGCGGGCATCGGTTGCGCTTGCCGTATTGCTCATGTTTGGCTCCTCCTGCCCTAGCTCTGGGCCGGCGGCCGGTAAGCGAACATTGACCGGGATCAAAAATTGACATTTTGCGTAGTCAAATGCACGGTCAAAAACGCATTAATGAAGCCAAAAGGCAGAAAATCATATCAATGCGAATTTCAGATCGCAATCGGATGGCGAATCACATTGACCCGTCTGGCCTGCTGCGACAAAGCTTCCGCTGGGGATTGAGGAGTTAAACATCATGGCGGGCACCCGGCACTTATTGTCGACCGGACGGATCGGGTCGATGGCCCTGCGCAACCGGATCATCGTCACGGCCATGGGGGTCAGCCTTTCCGAGCCAGACGGCCATGTTGGTGAACGGTTGCTAGCCTATCATGAAACGCAGGCCAAAGGCGGCGCGGGTCTGATCATCACCGGGGTGGCGGGGGTCGCCTGGCCCGTCGGGGCGGTTCAACCCAACCAGACCGCAATTTCCGACGACCGTTTCCTGCCCGGCCTCACGGCCTTGACCGAGCGGGTTCACCGCCACGGCGCGAAGATTGCCGTTCAATTGCATCATGGCGGTTTGGTGGCGGGCTATTCATCCGATGCCTTTGATCAGGAACTGTGGGCGCCGTGCTATCCACCGCCGCTGAAGGGTGACTTCATCGACTATTTCCTGCCCGAGGAAATGGCCGGATTCTCCGGCAAGATGCCGCGGCTCAAACTGTTGGAGCCGGCCGACATCGATCAGGTGGTCGATCAGTTTGGTGCTGCTGCTGCCCGCGCCAAGGCGGCCGGGTTCGACGCCATCGAGATCCACGGCGGGCATGGCTATCTGCTCTCCTCGTTCATGTCGCCCAAGACCAATACCCGAACCGACGAATATGGCGGCCCGCTGGAGAACCGGGCGCGGCTGCTGCTGCGGGTGATCGCGGCTGTGCGCAATGCCGTTGGCGCCGACTTCCCGGTCTGGGTCAAGCTAGACTCGGTCGAGGTCGGCAAGGACGGCGGGATCACGTTGGACCTGGCGATCGAAGCGGCGCGGCTGGTCGAAGCGGCCGGGGTCGATGCGATTACAGTTTCGGCCTATCATGATACCGGTAAGGGCAAGCTGCATTCGGCTTCGAACATTCCGCATGAACCGGAAACCAATATTCCCGCAGCAGCGGCAATCAAGGCAGCGGTGCGGGTTCCGGTGATTGCCTCTGGCCGGGTCGAGGTTGAGGCAGCCGATACCCATATTGCCTCAGGCAAATACGATTTTCTGGCCATGGGCCGCAAGCTGCTGGCCGATCCGGACCTGCCCGCCAAGCTGGCTGGCAATGCGCCGGAGATGATCCGGCCGTGCATCTATTGTTACACCTGCGTCTCTACCGCCTATGTCCGCCAACCGCTGCGGTGCGCGGTCAATCCCGCAACCGGGTTTGAGTGCGAACAGACCCCATCCAGCACAACTGGCCGCCACTATGTTGTCATCGGCGGCGGTCCGGGCGGGATGGAGGCAGCTTGCCGCCTTGCCGATGCTGGCAACCGCGTGACCTTGCTGGAAAAGGGAGCGCGGCTGGGTGGCACCCTGCGGATCGCTGCGCTGGCCTATCCCGCCAACGAGCGCTTGCTGGACTGGCTGATCGAACGTGTCGCCCGCTCCAACATTACGGTGCGACTGGAAACAGAGGCGGATGAAGCCTTGCTGCGTAGACTGGCGCCCGATGCTGTCGTCGTGGCGACCGGGGCCCGGCGCGATATGCCGGATTTGCCGGGTCATGATTTGCCGCATGTCTTCAGCGGTGAAGACATGCGAAGGATGTTGCTGGGCGAAGATTCGCCAGAGCTGAAGCGTAAGACCGGGCTAATGACCCGTCTGGCAACCAAGGTTGGGGCCGCGACCGGGCTTACTGCCAACCTGGATTTCGTGCGCACTGCGACCAAGGCCTGGATGCCGTTGGGCGAACACATCGTCATTATCGGCGGCGAACTGGTTGGGATCGAACTGGCCGAGTTTCTGCATGAGCGCGGCCGCCATGTCACTGTTGTGGAACCGGCCCCGCGGCTGGGCAAAGGCCTGCTGCTGGTTCGGCGTATGCGTATCCTGGCGGAATTGCGCGAACATGGGGTTGGACTGCATGGCGGCGCCAGTGCGATCAGCATTGCGCCAGAGGCCGTGACCTTTACCGACGCCGCCGGAGAGACGCAGCAGATCCCGGCCGATCACGTCATCGTTGCGATGGGGGCGACGGGTGACAACACCCTTGCCGACCATCTGCGCGCGGCTGGCTTTGCGGTTGAGACGGTGGGTGATTGCAACGGCGTTGGCTATATCGAGGGTGCGGTGCGCGGCGGGGCCGAAGCGGCGCAGCGCCTGCTGGCCTAAGCGGTTAGCGGCACCCCTGCCCGCCGTGATCTGGCGCCTGGCTGGCCCGCTTCATGCGGGACACGTCAAACCGCACCAGGCCAAAGATCGTGGTATACATCAAGCTGCCATCGTCATCGGCCTTGAGGCCGGTGAAAGCGCCATTGAAGCGCGGATCAGTTCCCGATGCGATCGACATGACCAGCTTGCCAGTGTCCTGATCGAGGCCAAGCTGGTACAGGCCGCTGCTGTGGCTGCCCAGCGTGCCATTCAAAACTACCATCCGGCTCTTGCCGCTTAGGAACGGAACCGTCGCAACCGTACCGATATCGGTCCGCTGCCACAGCGCCTTCCAGCGATCCTGATCGCTATCCCAGCGGTACATGGCCACGCCGCGTGGTAGATCGCGCGTGGCCCCCAGCAACAGGCCTCGGAGAAACGCGCCCTTGGCGGGATAGGGGCGCGCTTGGGCGGGTGGCAGCATCGAATTGAGCACAAGGGCATAGCCACCGTGCCCCACAACCGACTGCTCAGACTGGACAATCGGGAAGTCCGGCCCAAGGTCGACCGTGATTTGATCGGCAATCCGTGGCGACGGCAGCCCCGGCCGCCCCTGCCAACCATCCGGCAGGCGATCACGCCAAAACGCTACCAGACGCATCTTACGCGCGCCATCGGTCAAAACCACCAACTTGTCCTGATCACGGCCAAACCCAACCAGCGTCGGCGTGGACCCGGTACCATCAGCGATCTTGCCTACGGGCAGACGCTCGCCGCGATCATAGTCTGCTGACCAGGCCCCATATTCAGGATCGGCGTGGATCTGCCCCGTCCGGTCAACCGCCAGCCGATACATCCGGTGATTGGAGGCGACGTAGACCGCGCCCCCGTCCAGCTCCTCGCTCGTGGCAAAGCCATTGGTGAAGAGTTCATCAGGATCTGGGACGGTAAAGCTATCGACCAGTTGCAAGCTGCGCCGATCAAACGTTGCGATCCGGCCACCGAGCGTGCTGACCAACAGATAGCCGTTGAAGGTCATCCCCAGGCCGAATGCCGCATCGCCTGCAAAAAATGTCCCGCGCCGCACCCTGGCATCGTCGAACAAGCTGTCCGGCAAAGTGGCATAGCGCGGGGCACCCAAGCGCGAATGCGGATCACGCGGATCAAGGTTATCGATCGCCACCAGGCCCCGCGCATTGCCCCCGATAAAGCCATGATCGCGGGTGAACAGCGAATAGAGCACACCCTGTTCCACCTGATCTTCCACCGCCTGGAGCAGACGATTGGGCTGGGCGGCAAGGTAGGCGGCGAGGCCGGCTTCATCACCGGCATCCAGTAAGGCCTTGATCGCATCAGCCTGCGCCTGACGCTGGGCGGGATCAAGCACCGCCATCCCGGGCAAGGTCTGACGAATGGGCTGGCGATCAATCTCGATGAACTGCCCACCGATCAGTTCAAGCTTGCGCAGCGCTGTCCCGGAAAAGAACCAATAGATCCGTCGCCCGCCAACCTTTGCCCCATAAGCCGGGATCCCCAGGCTATCGCTTGGCACGATCGCCGCACCGCCCGGCACCATGCAGTAATGCCCTTTGGGAACGGCAACCGGGGTGTGATCGGTTGCCGCGTCGTTCCAGTGGGCCTGATTGTTGGGGCTGTCAGCCAGATAGGGATTGCGCGCCGGCTCGGCCGAGCGACCAGTGCTGCGCGCCTGCGCGGGCAAGGTCAGAACGCTGGCCAAGCCAGCCAAAATCAAAGTGCCGCGCCAAACGACCGACGGGGCCGCCAACCGGTTCGACGACCGGCTGACAGCCCCGTCTGCTTTACCCGGCACGCGGGTAACCGTCATCGCCTCAGAACTTGAGACCGATCGTCATGCCGTAAGTCCGCGGATCGGCAAAGAAGCCGCCGGCATAACCGAGCGCACCAAAATCAATCCCGCGGGCGAATTCGTGACGGTTGGTCAGGTTCTTGCCCCAGAACATGATCTGGGCCTCACCAGCGCCGGTCTTGATCCCGTCGATCGAAATCTGCGCGTCGATCTGCTTCTTCGGATCCGACTTGAGCTGTTCGTTGAACGGCGTCGAAATCGTGTTCGAGAAGCTGTACTTGGGCGATTCATAAGTATAGCCGACGCGGCCATTCAGGGTCGTCCCGCCATCGTTCAGCGGCACGCGCAAGTTGGCGGCAATGTTGCCGGTGTAGCGCGAGGTGTAGCCTTCACGGGCGATCGACGCGATATCCACCAGCGGGGCCCCGACTGCGCCCGAGGTCGGGATCGGGAACTTCTTGTAGTTCACATCGACGTAGCCGAACGTGCCGTCGATCGACAGATAGTCACTCAGGATGGCCCGGGCTTCGACCTCGAAGCCCGCGTAATCGACCTTGCCAACGTTGACGATACGCGAACCGAACACGCCCGGGGTCGAGGTGACAACGGGGATATTGGCCGCGAGATTGTCAAACTTGTTGTAATAGCCAGCAAGATTGAGCCGCAGGTGACGATCCAGCAGTTCAGCCTTCACACCCGCTTCGTACGAAACGATCGTTTCAGACTGGAATGGGACCAGCGTATTGGTACCCACTTCTGTGGTGTCCGGAGCGTTGAAGCCACCTGAACGGTAACCACTGGCAGCGCGCAGATACATCGACACATCGTCGGTGAATTCATAGCGGGCCATGGCGTTCCAGGTCAGGCGCTTGAAGCTGGCATCACCCTGATCCGGCACCGCCGGGGCGGTTGCACCCGATTGCTGACGGATCATGAACTTGTTGTCCCAGGTGTAGCGTAGACCAGCCGTGAGGCTCAGCTTGCTGTCGCGGCCGCCCACGTAATAGGTCGCCTGGCCATAAAGCGCCGTTGATTCTGCGCTTGTCGTGTAACGCAGCAGGCCATTGGTGACCTGGAAACGATACTGGGCAGGATTAGTAGCGCGGAATGAAGGCGCAAGCATCGGTGCGTAGAGCGCAGCAGCCGCGGCTGGGAACCCAACCCCGCGCAACACACCTACGAAGGCCGTGTCGCTGAAGATAAGAGCGTTTGTATCCAATGCGTAACCGCTATTCTGGGGGTTATTCTCGCTACCCTTTTCCCAGAAATAGAAACCACCGACGACCCAATCGAGTGCATCGCTATCGCCGGACAGTTCGACCTCTTGACTGAATTGCTGGTGCTTGCGGACATTATTCGTATCGAACATGCCTTGCGTGGTGGTTGGCAGCGATGCGGTCGAGAGGAAAGCTACGCTTGGGGCCGGAAAGCCGAGGCTCGTCAGCAAGCCAGCAGGAAATCCATTGAACAGAGTAGCATTCGTGAATTGCGGCCCACGGAACTGACCAAGGCCATCCAGGTCAGAGCCGAGCGAAATGCTATCCCATTTGCGATAACCGGAGGTTACCTTCAGCTTAAAGCCGCCGAAGTCATTTTGCAGCTGCAGGTTATGCCCCTGCATCTTGTCCGTCGCATCCTTGTCCTGGTCTAGACAGATGGTGTCGCGATAGACCCGGGTCGGCGCAGCCAAAGCAGCACAGCGTGAATCCAAGAAAGTGGCGCGAGACAGGTATTGTTGCAAGGCTGCCTGCTGGGTCTGGATAATGCCCGGCTGACCATTGAGCACCAGCGGCGCGCGCGGCGTGCCATCGGCAACGTTGGTCAACTGGAAGGCATTCGGGCGGCCCACCGTCTTCGACCAGTCGAAGATATAGCGGATGCTGCCCGTACCACCGATATCGAGCTTCACTGCAGCGCGGAAGGCGTCAGTCTTGCGGGCGCCGGGATCCTTGGAATCATCCGCTTGCAGGAGATTATCAACCGTCCCGTTCCGCTGGCTCCGCGCATAGGACAGTGTGGCTTTCAGCCCACCGAAGATCTCGCCAGTATCAAGCGAGGCCTTGGCGTTCCATGCGCCGTAGTTGCCAAAGCCACCACGCGCCTTGAGGCCCAGTTCGTTGCTCGGATCCCGCGAAATGAAAGCGATTGCGCCGCCGGTCGAATTGCGACCGAACAGAGTCCCTTGCGGGCCGCGCAGCACTTCAACGCGCTCGATGTCCATCACGTCCAGCGCGCTCGCGCCTGAACGACCGATGTAGATGCCATCGATATACAGGGCGTTGGCCTGATCCAGACCGAACGACTCGCTGGCCGGCGAGGTGATCCCGCGGATCGAAATGACTGCGGCCGAATTGCTCGTGGTGCTTTGCACGATCGTGACGTTGGGAGCGATACCGCTCAGGTCACGGGTGTCGCGAACATTAAGCCGCTCAAGCTTTTCGGCGCCAAGGGCGCTGATGGCGATCGGCACGTCCTGAAGGTTCTGCTCACGCTTCTGTGCAGTCACCACGATCTCATCGAGACCGCCATCCTTTGCGGCTTCCTGAGCCAAAACCGGGGTTGCAACGGCCAGCAGGCTGGCACCAAGCATCAAACGAACAGCAATACGCGGGCTATGGACAGTTTTCATGATTCCTCCCCCTCAACCGTCGATTTTCGGTTTGAGTTGCACAATGACTGACAATTTGCGTAAAAAATGTCAACCATCATTGCGCAATATGTCAGTGATCGGCGCATATCGCCCGATAATGTGTCAAATTTGTCGACCTGCTTGCCCGAAACGGAGGCTAGGCGATCGGCTCATCATCGTAGCTAGCTGGAGCGGCGCAGACGGCCAGAGCGGCCTCGATTTCGCGTAGATAGCGCAGCGTGCTGGCCGTCAGATCACGCAATTCATCATTGGCCTGGTCGGTTGCCGTGACAAACCGCAACTCATCACGCTGGACCCAGCCTTTGGCGATCAGTTGCTCAATCTTGCGCCGCACGGTTTCGCGAGGAATGCCGCTATAGTCGGCAATCGACTGTAAGTTGATCGCCAGCGGTTCAACGGATCCGACCGTCCCTTCGAGAAATTCTGCGTGCGTCATTGCATCGGGCGCAAACCGCGGATTGAAGGTCCGCTCACCAATGATGGTCAGCACCAGGAACAGGTCCAGATCGCCATCACAGGCGCGGCGGCATTCGATTAGATGCCGCGTAAAGGCAGCGACATGCTGCGCATGCAGCTTACCAAAATTGCGCTCTAGGCGATCGCCCGCCACGTTTCGCTCCCGTCAGCCAGGTCTGGCCGAACAGACCAGCTTCGCCGCTCGGTTTATGCGTTCATGGGCGCGCCGACAACCGTTGCCGATGGTGCGATCACGGCTCGACGATGTTGAAATCCAGTCGGGGCTGCTCCAACATAGGCAACAGTTCCTGAATTGGCGCCGGATCGCCCGCCACAGTCACCTGCCCCGCAGCCACCATCCGGTCGAGCGGCACCTGACGGAA
>JBEGJL010000349.1:0-3242 GCA_041184605.1 Pseudomonadota bacterium | reverse complement strand
GGCCCGGAACAAGTCCGGGCTGACACACCGGGATTGTGCAATCACCCCAGCCACACGCGTGGTTGGGTCTTGGGTTTGAGCGCCAGTTCGGTCAGCGCCCAGACCAGCGCGTCGGCGCGGTCGGGGGAGCGGGTGGGGCCTTGGTAGGTGCCGCCGGTGACCAGGCCGCAAAGCTGGTCTTCCAGCGCCGGAAACATGCCGGCATGGCGAACGCGGCCCGCTTCATAAAGCGCGGCGACCGGTTCGGCGCGGGCGGTTTTGCCCTTGCTGGCGTGGACCAGCCGCAGCGGCAGGGCCACTTCGGCGGCGCGCAGCACGCTTTCGACCATCGCCCCACCCTGGTTGGCCTCGGCGACCACGCGGTCGGCCTGCCAGGCGGCGGCGGCATTGGCGACGGCGCGGGCCCATTGTTCGGGGCTGGCCTTGGCGAGAGAGGCATCGGCCAGCACGCGCACCAGCCCGTCCTCGCCCAGCGCGCAGACCACGATCCCGCATGCGTCCCCGCCGGCCGAGGCCGGGGGAGCGTCCGCGACTACGGTACGGACCGCGGGGCTGGAGGCTGCCGGTTCGCGGCAGGCCTCCAGCAGGGCGCGGGTCCACAGCGCGCCTTCGATATCTTGCAGCAGTTCGCCGTCCAGCTCCTGTCGGCCAAGCAGGCTCTTGCCATATTGCCGCCGCACCGCGCGGACAAAGCCGACTGCCAGGTTGGCCTTGTTGGTATAGGTCGATCCCCGCGTGACCTGCGCCGTGCCGGGTTCAAGCAGGCGCTTGACCAGTGGGACCGCGCGCGGGGTCGTGGTGGCGACAACCTGCGGGTACCCGCCCAGCCGCAGCCCCAGCTGCAGGTTGTCCCAGGCCGCTTCGGCCTTGCCGCCGGCATTGTCCCACTTGGCAATCTCGTCACACCAGGCGTGGCTGTGCTGCGGCCCGCGCAGGCTTTCCGGCTCACCCGCCGAATAGAGCATGGCCTGGGCGCCATTGGGCCAGGTCAGCAGGCGGCGCGATGGCTCGAACTTGGGGCGCAGCCCGCGCGGCGCGATCGCCAGCAGGCCGCTTTCACCTTCCACCATCACGCTGCGCGCCTCGGCCAGCGTGGCGCCGACCAGTGCGATCCGTGCAGCGGGATCACCCTGGGCAATGGCGCGCACCCATTCGGCGCCCGCCCGCGTCTTGCCAAAACCGCGCCCGGCCAGGATCAGCCAGCTGTGCCATTCGCCCTCTGGCGGCAGCTGCCCGGCATGGGCCCACAGCCGCCAGTGATGGCGCAGCGACAGGTGCTGGCGTTTGCTCATCCTGGCCAGCAATTGCTGGCGTTCGCCCAGCTCCAGCCCCAGCAAATAGGCTGCGCGGCTGTCACTCGCCTTGGACATTGTCGCTCTCCGGCGCTGCCAGCAGCAGGCTATTGGCGGCCGAGCGCTGGCGCATCTCGTCAATCATCGCATCGATCGATGCCAGAACTTCTGCTTCATCGCGGTCGTCTTCCAACGCGCGTTGCTGGGCCACCAGATGGCGATGCCGGTCGAGCAGTCGCAGCGCATTGGCGACGTCCATTTTATAGCCTGGCTGCGGATCGCGCAGATAACCCAGCACTTCCATTTCTAGGTTGTGATAGCCCTCGGCCAGGGCGCCCATCCACAAGGCGCGAAATTCGGGATCGTCCTGCCGCACCCGATAGGCCCGGCTGGGGGCGATCCCCGCCGCCGCAGCAGCTTTGGTGATGTTGGACGTTTCAACCAGCGCGGCCAGGAAGTAGGCGCGCCAATGCTTGTTGAGCGACCCTTCGTGCCCTTGTTCGCGCAGCAGGCGGGGGATCCGGATGCTTTTCTTCTTGCGCGGGCCGCGCTGCGGACGCGCGGCGGCCTGCGGCGCATCGCCGGCCGTGCTCATGTTCGGTGCTCCTTGGGAAAGCGGCAGGCCGATCCGAATCGGTCTATCGCGATGTTCCCAATATGTACCGAAACAGCGTTACAATGTCAAGAACAAATAACCAATATGGTTAGCAACAGGTCCCGCTTGCCGCCGGAACGCCGCGCCATTAGACACGCCGCAACTAAAGAGGGATCCCATGCTGCGCCGCCTTTACGATTGGACCATGGCCAAGGCCGCCCACCCGCATGCTGAATGGTGGCTGGCGCTGTTCGCCTTTGTAGAGGCCAGCTTTTTCCCGATCCCGCCGCACCCGCTGCTGGGGCTGATGTGCCTGGCCGAACCCAAGAAGGCGATCCGCTTTGCCCTGATCGCGACCTTTGCCTCGGTCGCCGGTGGCCTGCTGGGTTATGCGATCGGTCACCTGCTGTTCGATACCATCGGTACCCAGCTGCTCGCGCTGCTCGGCCTGACCGAAAGCTTCCCCAAGGCGGCCTGCTACCTGCGCGAGTACGGGGCAGAGATCATCATGATCAAGGGGGCAACCCCGATCCCGTTCAAGCTGCTGACGCTGACCGCCGGTTTCATCGCCATGCCGCTGGTGCCCTTCATCCTCGCCAGCATCGTTTCCCGCTCGATCAGCTTCCTGATTGTCGGGGTGCTGTTCCGACTGTTTGGCGCGCCGATCAAGGCCTTCATCGACAAGTACCTGGGCCTGGCCACGGCCGGCTTCGTTGCCGTGGTGGTCGGCGGCTTCATCGCGGTCGCCTACCTTGGTGGGGGAACGCACGAATCGAACGCCAAGTGCGCCGCCGTCACGGCCTTGCAGTCATGACCGCGCCGCGCATCCAGCTGTACCATTGCGCAGATGCCCGGTCCTTCCGCGCGCTCTGGGCGCTGGAGGAGCTGGGCCTGCCTTATGAGCTGACCCTCATGCCCTTTCCGCCGCGGGCGCGGGTGGAAGGCTATCGCGATGTCAATCCGCTCGGCACGGTCCCGGCCTGCCTGATCGACGGCCAGCTGATGACCGAAAGCGCGGCGATCCCGCATGTGCTCGCCACGCGCTGTGGCCCCTCGGATTTGGCGCTGTCGCCTGACGAGCCGGACTATCCCAGCTACATGAACTTCCTCGTCATGGGGGAAGCGACGCTGACTTTCCCGCAGACGATCCACCTGCGCTATACCCGGCTCGAACCCGGCCGTTGTCCTGAAGCGGCGGCGGACTATGCTCAGTGGTTCGGCGCACGGCTGCACAACGCGATCAAGCTGATGGGCCCGGAATTCGCCTGCGCCGGGCGCTTCACCATGGCCGACGTTTCGCTGGGCTATGCGGTAATGCTGGCCCTGTCGATCGGGCTGGAAGCGCAGGCGAATTC
>JBEGJL010000348.1:0-3331 GCA_041184605.1 Pseudomonadota bacterium | reverse complement strand
GGAGTACGGGATCGACGGGGCCAGCACCGCTGGGATGATGGGGGTCTAGGCAGCGGCGCCAAGGTACCCGAGCTGCCCGGCCTTGAACACCGCCTGGCTACGGTTGACTGCATTGAGCTTCTCGCCCGCGCGCTGAACGTGGTAGCGCACCGTCGCATGGCTGAGCGAAAGGATCAGGCTGATTTCCTTGTCGGTCTTGCCGATCGCGGCCCAGCGCAGGCACTCAACTTCGCGCTTTGAAAGTTTGCAGTCGCTGGGAATCCACTGGTGCGTGCGCATCGTGCTGACATAGCTGGCAACGAACCGGCGGGTCAGCGCGCCCAGAAAATCGCCATGTTCTGCGAACAGACCCGAGAGGTCGTCAATCGAGCGATCGAATGGCGAAAAGCTGGTTGCGGCGATCTGCCCGAAGGAAAGGTGCGAAGGCACCAGGATGATCGCCCGTGCGGTGGAGAACTTGTTGAAGTCGGCGAAGTTCAGATCTTCCAGATAGTTGTTGCGCGAAACGGTATAGGCGCCGTGGGCGTTGCACCAGAAGGGCTCGCTTTCGTAACGGCTGGCGCGCGGCAGCGGCGAATAGAGCGCCAGACTGCTGTTCTCCCACCAGCGTTCGCCATCGGCGGTCCAGCCGAAGACGTCAGCGTTGATCATCTTGCCTTCGGCATCGACCATCTGTTCTTTCGAGGCAATATCGGGGCAGACTGCGATCTGGAGGCCCAGCTGGGTGGCAAATTCGTGGATTGCGATCGCCGCCGGGCGCACGTCAGCGACCGAGCGAATCGTCACGCTTTCAAAGGTGCTGGCCGCCCAGTCCATCGCAATCCCTCTGCCTGCTCCCGGTCAAGCCTGGGCGGTGCTTGATTCGCATCTTATCCGGCAAAACGGTTTCGCGAAAGCTGTAACGACTGGGCCGCTCAGAGACCGAGAACCTGCTTGGCGATGATCGTTTTCTGCACTTCGTCCGAGCCGCCGAAAATCGTGTAGGCCCGGCCGTTGAGGTAGGCCGGCATGGCCAGTTGCGCCGCGCGGCTGCCGATCGGCTCGGGTGCTTCATTGCCATAAAGCGGACGTGTGACGGGCAATTGCAGGGCGTCATAGCCGAACAGGTCGATGGTCAGCTCGTCGATCCGCTGGCGAAGGTTCGAACTGGTCAGCTTGACCAGCGAAGTCTGCGGACCAGGCGCTCGGCCCTTGGACAGTTCGGCCAGGATCCGCAGCTCGGTCACTTCGAAGGCCTGGGCTTCCAGACGCAGGCGAGCCAGCCGCTGGGCGAACACCGGATCGTGGCCGATGCACCCGTTGGTTCCCGAAGGTTCAGCGGCGGCCTGCATTTCGATCCGATCAAGCCGGGCGAGCAGGGCTGGTGCCGAACATGAGCCGCCACGCTCATTCTCAAGCAGGAACTTGGCAATGGTCCAGCCTTGTCCCTCTTCGCCAATCAGGTTCTCAACGCCGGTTTCGGCATTGTCGAAGAAGGTAGCATTGACCTCGTGGTCGTTGGCCATGGTGATGATCGGCGAGACTTCGACCCCGGGCTGATCCATCGGGATCAGCAGGAAACTGATTCCGCGCTGCTTCTGCACCTCGGAATCGGTGCGCACCAAGGCGAAGATCCAGTTGGCGTGGTGGGCGTGGGTGGTCCAGATCTTCGATCCGTTGACCACGTATTTGTCGCTGCGGCGCTCAGCCTTGGTCTTGACTGCGGCCAGGTCGGAACCCGCGCCCGGCTCGGAATAGCCCTGGCACCAATAGTCCTCGCCATTCAGAATGCGCGGCAGGAACCGAGCCTTCTGTTCGGGTGTGCCGAACCGGCAGATCACTGGCCCGACCAGCCGCAGCCCCAGGATCGGCAAGGCGGGCGCCCCGGCAATCGCGCATTCCTTTTCGAAGATGTATTTTTGGGTCGGGGTGAATCCCGGGCCACCGTCCTCAACCGGCCATGACGTTGCCAGCCAGCCTTGTTCGTGAAGGATCGCCTGCCATTCGCGGGTGATGTCGGGCTCGGTAAACACGCTGGGCGTATTGGCCGCGCCTTCACGCAGCCGCGCGTTGAGCTTGGCGTCGAGGAACGCGCGCACTTCCTCGCGGAAGGCCAGGTCCTCGGCAGAGAAGTCCATATCCATCAGGCGATATCCCCCATCGCCCAGCGGATTCCGCGGCGCAGGGTTTCGTAATAGACCGGATAGTTCCAGCCGCAGCGTTCAGGATGGTCCCAGAACGGCATCAGTTCGATCACATCGAAGTGGCTGCGGCAGTGGCCCAGGGTGTTGTAAAGTACGCCGCCCTTGCCGTGATCGGTGAGGTAGAGGATCGGCACCACGACATTGTCATAGTCGGCCTCGACAAAGCCGGTCGCTTCGCCGTCGAAACGGGTCTGCATCAGGACCTTGATCGGGGCTTTCTGCTTGGTGATGTAAAGCTCGTCGATCACGTCGAAATCTTCGAGGCCTTGCGTGAGCGGATGGTTGCGGTCGCTCACTTCGACGCGGAACGGGCCGATCGGCGGATGCGCCTTGAACTGGGTGCCTAGCAGCTCCATCACGTCATCGCGATCTTCGGGACAATCGACCCCGGCATCGACGAAACGCAGGATCGAATTGGTCCCATGCAGCGCCAGCCAGCGCCCGCCATTGGCCAGAAATGCTTTGAGCGCTTTGGTTTCCTCGGGCGAGGGCATCACATCGCAGGTGTAGGTGACCAGAAACTTGCAGGCCGCGATCCGCTCCAGATTGGAATAGTCCATCGCCACGGTGGTGCGGATATTCTGGTGCTCACCCAGCAGCTTGAGCACTTCGAGCCGGGCGAAGTCGATATCGTGATACTTGCCCGCGGCCACGAAATGGGCGTCGATCCGTTGGGTCATGCTGCCGTCTCCATTGCCAGGGCCGTGCTCGCGTATTCGCGTATGCCAAAGGCGGGGTCACCGAACAGCCTGGAAAGCAGGACGATCCGTTTCAGGCCGTGCCCGATCCCCAACTCATCACTCATCCCCATGCCGCCGTGCAGCTGGACCGCCTGATGGGCAACCCAGGTTGCAGCCTCGGCAATCTGTGCCTTGACCGCAGCATGGGGAGCCGACGGGTTGAGCAGCGCACGGTAGAGCGCAGACTGGATCTCTTCTACTTTAGCATAGGCATCGACCATGCGGTGCTGGATCACCTGAAATCGTCCGATCGGTTGATCGAACTGTTCGCGGGTTTTGACGTATTCGAGCGTATCGTCAAACAGGCGCCGCGCCAGTCCGGCCACTTCCGCCCCAGCCATCAGCCGTGCTGCGTCAATCGCCGGGCCAAGCGGGGCTGAAAGCTGCTCCAGCGCCGCAACATCATGC
>JBEGJL010000347.1:0-2881 GCA_041184605.1 Pseudomonadota bacterium | reverse complement strand
TCGATTGCCTGATTGGCGGGCTCCAGCCGAATTGGCTCACCCTGCGCTTGCGGTTATCTTTGGGTTTGGGCGGCCTGACCGTGCTTACCGGCTTCGCCGCAGTGCTAGGATGAATTGGTCGGGGAAAGAGGATTCGAACCTCCGGCCCCTGCCTCCCGAAGACAGTGCTCTACCAGGCTGAGCTATTCCCCGACCGATCATCGCCCCTCCGGGGAGGGGCAAGGCAGGAGGGCGCCTATAGATAGCGAAGTGCGGGGTGGCAAGCAGGCAATCGCATGTTTATCGTCGGGGCATGGCTACAGCCCCGAATCTCTCGATCGCAAACCGTCAACCGCACTGGGAATGGCAGTATCTCGACCTGATGCGCCAGATTTGGGAGCATGGGGATGAACGGGTTGATCGCACCGGAGTGGGCACCCGTTCGGTCTTCGGCACGCAGATTCGCTTTGATCTGGCGGGCGGGGCGATGCCGCTGGTCACCACCAAGCGGGTCTACTGGAAAACTGCGGCGCGCGAATTCCTGTGGTTTTTGACGGGTGAAACCAATATCCGACCGCTTGTTCAGCAGGGCGTCAAGATCTGGAACGAATGGCCGCATGCCAATTATGTGAAGGCCACGGGCGACGCGATCTCAGTTGAGGCCTTTGCCGAGCGGATCGCCGCTGACGCCGAATTCGCCGCGCAGTGGGGCGATCTTGGGCCGGTTTACGGCAAACAATGGGTCGATTGGCCGGTTTATGTTCCAGCGGGTGACGGGCTGTTCAAGCGCGCCGAAGGCGTGAACCAGGTTGCACAGGTGGTGGACAGCCTGCGCAACAACCCCGGCAGCCGCCGCCATATCGTTGAAGGGTGGAACGTGGCCGAGCTTGACCAGATGTCGTTGCCGCCCTGTCACAAGACTTACCAGTTCCATGTCGGCAATGGTCGCCTGAACTGTGCGCTCTATCAGCGCAGTTGCGATGTGGCGCTGGGCCTGCCGTTCAACCTGTTTGGGGCGGCGTTGTTCACCCGGCTGCTGGCCCAGCAATGCGATCTTGAACCTGGCGAATTGGTCTGGATGGGGGGCGATACGCACCTTTATCTCAACCATGCCGAGCTGGTCGAGGCGCAGCTTCAGCGGGCCCCGGCTGGCAATCCGACCATGGCGATCACCCGCAAGCCCGATTCGATTTTTGATTATGCGATTGAGGACTTTGCGGTGCGCGATTATGCGCCGCAGGCCCACATTTCCGCGCCTGTGGCGGTTTGAGCGGATAGTTGACGCTGTAACCACTTTGAAATAAAATAACGCGCACTTAGAATATTGCTTCCAAACCCTTCGGAAGCGGGAGAGCGCTTAGGATGGCCACCGGTCCTGATCCTGCGAAGGCTGCACGCGGCAACCTGCCGCCGCTGCAACTGCACGTTCCCGAGCCTAATTTCCGGCCTGGTGATCCGGTTGACTATTCCTTCCTGGAAATTCCGCCCGCCGGTGCGTTGCCACGCCCAGATGAAACCTGTCCTGCGCCGGAAACTGCGTCGCTTTGCTCTGGCATGGTGCGTGTGCTGTGTGACGATCATCTGGCAGTGGGGCCGTGGGATCCCAAGCTTGATCCCGAAACGCTGCGGCGCATGCTGCGGGCTATGGCGCTGACCCGCGCTTTCGATGACCGGATGTATCGCGGTCAGCGGCAGGGCAAGACTAGTTTTTACATGAAGTGCACGGGTGAGGAGGCGACTTCTATCGCTTCGACCTTTGCCCTGGCGACGGATGACATGGTGTTCCCGTCCTACCGTCAGCAGGGCGTGCTGATCGCGCGCGGCTATCCGCTGGTGGAGATGATCAACCAGATCTACTCCAACAAGGCGGACAAGCTGAAGGGGCGGCAGCTGCCGATCATGTATTCCTGCCGAGATTACAACTTCTTCACGATCAGCGGCAACCTGGCGACGCAATATCCGCAGGCCGTCGGCTGGGCGATGGCCAGCGCAATCAAGGGTGACAGCCGGATTGCCACGGCCTGGGTTGGCGAAGGCTCCAGCGCCGAAGGCGATTTCCATGCGGCGATGACCTTTGCCGCGGTCTACAACGCACCGGTCGTTCTCAACGTGGTCAACAACCAGTGGGCTATCTCGAGCTTTTCTGGCTTTGCCGGAGCAGAGCGCAGCACCTTTGCCAACCGGGCAGTGGGTTATGGCATTGCCGGAATTCGGGTCGACGGGAACGACGCCCTGGCGGTCTATGCCGCCACCCGCTGGGCCGCCAACCGCGCCCGCGCCAACGGCGGGCCGACGCTGATCGAGCATTTCACCTATCGCGCCGAAGGCCATTCCACCTCTGATGATCCGAGCGCCTATCGCTCTGCCCAAGAGCGCGACGAATGGCCGCTGGGTGATCCGATTACCCGGCTCAAGCGCCACCTGATCGCGCTGGGCGAATGGTCGCTGGAGCAGCAGGAAGCGATGGACGCGGAGCTGGTCGAGCAGGTCAAGGCTGCAACCAAGGAGGCCGAAAAGAACGGCATTCTGGGCCATGGCCTGCATCACCCGTTCCACACCATGTTCGAGGATGTTTACAAGGACTTGCCCTGGCATCTTGAGGAACAGGCTGAGCAAGCGATCCGCGAGCGGCAGATTAAGTGGCCCGAATGGAAACCGGAATGACCGAGGCCACGACCCCCACACGCCGCCTCAACATGATCGAGGCGATCAACGATGCGCTCCATGTGATGATGGCGCGTGACAGCAACGTCGTCGTTTTTGGCGAGGACGTTGGCTATTTCGGCGGTGTGTTCCGCGCGACCGCCGGTTTGCAGAAAGCGTTCGGCAAGCATCGCGTGTTCGATACGCCGATCAACGAATGCGGCATCATCGGTGCCGCGGTGGGCATGGGGGCCTATGG
>JBEGJL010000346.1:0-2862 GCA_041184605.1 Pseudomonadota bacterium | reverse complement strand
TATTAATGCCATGCGCCAGAAAGAGCTCCGCATTGCCCTCGTCTGCTACGGTGGCGTCAGTCTTGCGGTCTACATGCATGGCGTAACCAAGGAACTGTGGAAGCTGGCGCGGGCGAGCCGCGCACACATTGCCGGTGAGGACGGGCCCAAGGGAACGGGCGCGGTCTACCTGAAAATGCTGCGCAGCATTGAACGCAACCATAAGCTGCGCTTGCGGGTCTTGCCGGACATCGTCGCTGGCGCCAGCGCCGGCGGGATCAACGGTGTTTTCCTGGCCCAGGCGATCCATTCCGGGCAAAGCCTGGAACCCCTGACCGATCTGTGGCTGGAACGCGCCGATGTCGATGTCCTGGTCGATCCGGATGCCCGGCCCTGGTGGCGCTTTGCCAAGTTCTGGGCCATGCCCATCGTCTGGTTTCTGCTCGCCCGTCCGGGCAATGTCGTATCGCAAAGCGTTGCGCCTGAAACGCGCGGGGAAGTCCGCTCCAAGCTCTCCCGCCTGATCCGCTCTCGATGGTTTGAGCCGCCCTTCTCCGGTATCGGTTTCTCGCGGCTGCTGGCGGAGGCGCTTGATGCAATGGCCAGGGGGCCTTGCGATGCACCGCTGCTTCCACCGGGCCACCCGCTGGACCTGTTCGTAACCGCCACCGACTTCAAGGGGCACCTGCAAGCCTTGCGGCTCAACAGTCCCGCCAATGCCGAGGAAAGCGAGCATCGCCTCACCATCGGCTTTCGCAGCAAGACGCCCGAGAGTGGCAAACAGGCCCTCGCCCCAACCTGCGAGCTGGTTTTTGCTGCACGGGCCACGGCCAGCTTTCCGGGAGCCTTTCCTGCGCTCCAGACTGCGGAGATCGATAACCTGGTCACCGAGCGCGGCGAAGAATGGCAGAGCCGCACCGCGTTCTTCACCCGGATCATGCCCAACCACAGCAAATTGGGTGACCTCGATGGGGTGTCGCTGATCGATGGCTCGGTCCTGGTCAATGCGCCGTTTGCAGAGGCGATGAGCGTGCTGCGTGATCGACCGGCGCAGCGGGAAGTCGATCGCCGGTTCGTCTACGTCGATCCGCACCCTGATCGCGTGGGCGGAATGCGACGAAATGATCCGCGACCGCCCGGGTTCTTCTCGGTGATTTTCGGGTCACTCTCCTCCATTCCGCGCGAACAGCCGGTCCGCGACAATCTGGATGCCATTGCCGAGCGATCCGAAGAACTCGACGAGCTGAAGCGCGTGGTTGAGACGCTCCGCCCCGATGTGGAGGAACAGGTCGAGCGGCTGTTCGGCCGCACTTTGTTGTTCGATTGGCCCAGCCAGCGACGGCTGACATCCTGGCGCAAAAAGGCGCAGGATGCGGCCGCCAAGGGCGCCGGCTATGCCTATCACGGTTATGGGCAGGTGAAATTCACGGCCATCGTCAAAGACCTGGCGGCGACGATTCACTCAGCGGCTCCTGATCTCAGTACCTCACCCGCAGCGATCGAGCGCCATTTGAAGGCCTGGCTGGATGCGATGGGGTTTGACCAGCTTGCTGCCATGAAGGGCGGCGCATCAATGGAAGCGGTCGCGTTCTTCCGTGATCATGACCTTGGCTATCGAGTCCGCCGCCTGCGCCATCTGGCCCGGCGGTTATCCGAAGACTGGGATGACATCGATCGCGAACATCCCATGGCGCGCGAGGATGCCCGCGATGCCGTATATCGCGCGCTTGGCCTCTATTTCGAGCGCGAGGGTGTTTCGTACCTCGGCACCGATTTCCCGGCCCTGGCGCGGAACGTGTTTGACGATCCGGGTGCAGTGCTTGGGGCCATGGCGCAGCGCCGGGCGCTGGCTGAGCTCGATCCACAAATTGAGGCGCTGCTGGTTGAGGCGTTGAAACCCCTGCCCCGCGAACTGCGCCGCCGGGTCCTGCTGACCTACCTGGGCTTTCCGTTTTACGACACGGTCACCCTGCCCCTGCTGCGCGGTGAGAATATCAACGAGCTTGATCCGGCCAAGGTGGACCGGATTTCGCCGAGCGATTGCCAGTCCATTCGCGAAGGCGGCGCTGGCGCGACCCTGCGCGGGGTGGAATTCTATAACTTTGGGGCCTTTTTCAGCCGTGCCTATCGTGAGAACGATTACCTATGGGGGCGGCTGCACGGCGCGGAGCGAATGATCGACCTGATCGCCTCTGCCCTGCCTGCGGGCAGTATCATTGCGCCAGAGGAACTCGCCGCATTCAAGCGTGAAGCCTTCTTGACCATCCTGGATGATGAGGAACCCCGCCTGCAAGCCGATCCGCAACTGGTCCCGCGGATCAGGGCAGAGGTTCTGGCCCGTTGACCGCTATTCGGTCAGGTCGTTCCAGGCTTCCTTGAGCTTATCGAAGAAGCCCTTCGATTCCGGGCATTCCTCGCCAGTCTCGGTCTCCTGCAATTCGCGCAGCAATTCCTTTTGGCGGGCGCTCAGCTTGGTCGGGGTTTCGACCATGATTTCCATCACCAAGTCGCCCCGGCCGCGCCCTTGCAGCACGGGCATCCCTGCGCCGCGCCGGCGAAGCTGTTTCCCGGACTGGATCCCGGCCGGGATCGGCACGGTGTGGCGTTCGCCATCAATACCGGGCAGCTCAATCTCGCCGCCCAGCGCGGCTGTCGTGAAGCTGATCGGTACGCGGGTGAGCAGCGTCGTCCCGTCGCGTTCGAACACGTTGTGTCGCTTCACGTGGACAAAAATATAGAGGTCCCCGGCCGGGGCCCCGAAAGGACCGGCCTCGCCCTTGCCACCCAAGCGGATGCGGGTGCCGGTATCGACACCGGGCGGAATCGTGACATCCAGCTTCTGCGCCTGGTCAACCCGCCCCTCCCCACCGCACTTGCGGCAGG
>JBEGJL010000345.1:0-18757 GCA_041184605.1 Pseudomonadota bacterium | reverse complement strand
CGGTAAAGGCCAGTGCCAGTCCGACAGGACTTGTGGTCACGTTCGAGGATATTACGCGGCAACTGCTTGATCAGCGCCAGGCCGCTTGGTCGGATGTGGCGCGGCGGATCGCCCATGAAATCAAGAATCCGCTGACGCCCATTCAGTTAGCAACGGAGCGGCTCAAACGCCGCTATCGCAAGCTGGTTACGGCGGATGTCGATCTGTTCGACGAGTTGACCAGCACCATCATCCGCCAGGTCGGTGATCTGCGGAAAATGGTCGATGAATTTTCCTCGTTCGCGCGGCTGCCCAAGCCTGTGTTCCGGGGTGAGGATCCGGTCGATCTGGCCCGCCAGGCCTTGTTCCTTCAAGAAGTGGCCCGGCCGGAAATCAACTTCGCCTTCTCGGCTGTTCGCGGCATCGGGATCATTGCCTGTGATCGCCACCAGTTCGGGCAGGCGATGACCAATGTCCTCAAGAACGCCACAGAGGCGGTGGAGGCACGCCAGAAGGCGGCCGAGGCCGATTATCGCGGCAAGATAACCCTGGCGCTGACCCTCGACGAAGATGATCTGGTGGCAACCGTGACTGACAATGGGATCGGCCTGCCGCAAGATCGGGAACGGATCATGGAGCCCTACGTTACGACCCGCGAAAAGGGCACCGGACTGGGCCTCGCGATCGTCAAGAAGATCGTTGAGGAGCATGGTGGTGAGATGAGTTTTGGGCCGGCTGAAGGGCAGGGGACTGTGGTGACGATGCGGTTCGCACGCGATCCGCTTGGGAGCGGTCGCGCCAGTGAGGCAGCGGAATAAGAGCGGGATTAGGACACGCAATGGCACTCGATATTCTGATCGTCGATGATGAACGCGATATCCGCGACCTGGTTGCGGGCGTGCTCAGCGATGAAGGCTATGAATGCCGCACCGCCGGGGATAGCGACACCGCGTTGGAAATGATTGACCAGCGCCGCCCCAGCTTGGTGCTGCTCGACGTCTGGCTCCACGGTAGTCCAATGGACGGGCTTGAAGTGCTCGATGCAATCAAGGCGCGTGAGCCGGAACTGCCCGTGATCATCTTTTCCGGTCATGGCAATATCGATACGGCAGTCTCTGCCATCGGTCGCGGTGCGATGGATTTTATCGAAAAGCCATTTGAAGCCGAGCGTCTCCTGTTATTGGTAGCGCGCGCTACTGAGACCGAGCGGCTGCGCCGGGAAAATGCCAGGCTGCGCGAAGGTTTTGTTACTGCAGATGAATTCACCGGCAATTCAACCGCGATCAATCAGGTGCGCGCAACGCTCAAACGTGTTGCCAACACCGGCAGCCGCCTGCTGATTTCTGGTCCAGCCGGTGCCGGCAAAGAAGTGGCGGCGCGATTGCTCCATTCGTGGAGCCCGCGTTTCGATCATGCCTTTGTAACCGTAAATTCTGCGCGGATCACGCCTGAGCGGTTTGAGCAGGAACTGTTCGGTGAGGAGTCAGGTGGCAAACTGGTAAGGGCAGGGCTGTTGGAACTAGCCGACGGCGGAACGCTATATCTCGATGAAGTAGCTGACATGCCCCTTTCTACCCAGGCGCGGATCCTCCGGGTGCTGACAGAACAGAGCTTTGTTCGGGTTGGCGGCCATCGCCAGATCCGGGTCGATGTTCGGGTTGTTTCGTCTACGGCCCGTGATCTTGAGCGTGAGATCGCCGAAAAGCGGTTCCGCGAGGATCTGTTCTACCGGCTGAATGTCGTTCCGGTCGCGATCCCGTCCCTGGCCGAGCGACGCGATGACATTCCCACCCTTGTAGACCACTTTTTCGCCCGCTTCGCCGCTGACCAAGGGGTGTCACCTCCTGAAGTCAGCAGCGAAGCTATGGCCGCCCTGCAAAGCTATGAATGGCCGGGTAATGTCCGCCAATTGCGCAATCTCGTCGAACGGACGATCATCCTTACTCCGCGCGAGAAGCTTGAACGGATTGAGGCCGAAATGCTGCCAGGCGAATTGCTGGGCGGGCGGATCAGTGGCGACAGCGGTCTGTCGGCACTGATGGGGGTGCCGCTGCGCGAAGCCCGCGAGAATTTCGAGCGGGAATACCTTCGCGTGCAAATTCGCCGGTTCTCGGGGAACATCTCGCGGACGGCGGCATTTATCGGGATGGAACGCTCCGCATTGCATCGCAAACTCAAGCTGCTCGGCATGGTCGACCGGCGCGAGGATGAGTGTGAGGACGCAATCGCTGATTAACGCCGCGCGATTTGTGCATTGCGGCAAGACTGAAGGCGGGATAATCCTGCGGCGATGAATGCCGGTTGCCTTCGGGCAACCAGAATGCGGACGGCCAAATGGCTGCTGCCAATAACGAAGGAGACCGCAATGACCTCTCGCACACTCAGCGCCCGTCCGCGCCCGGCCAAGCCGGAACCCGAAGCGCAGGAAATAGCCCCGGTTCTTGCTGGCAAAGGGCAAAATTTGCAGGATCAGTTCCTCAACCTTCTGCGCAAGAACAAGATTCCGGTCACCATGTTTCTGGTGAAGGGTGTCAAGCTGCAAGGGATCGTTACCTGGTTTGACAACTTCTCGATTCTGCTGCGGCGCGATGGCCAGTCGCAGTTGGTTTACAAGCATGCCGTCTCAACCATCATGCCGAGCCAGCCGATCGACGCCAACCAGTTTGGCAGTGCCGGGGAGGGGGGCAAGAAGACCCGCCTGCTGCAGGATGTGTTCCTATCCAGCCTGCGCAAGGAAGCGGTTCAAGTGACCATGTTCCTTGTCAATGGCGTGATGCTGCAGGGGCGCGTTGCGGCCTATGACCTGTTCTGCATGCTGCTTGAACGCGAAGGTTATGTCCAACTGGCTTACAAGCATGCGGTATCGACCATCCAGCCTGTCACCCCGGTCGACCTGACCGGTGAGTGGGATGGCGAAGCGGACGAAGACGCCTGAGCTTTCTGGACGACAATCGCGAGGATGTTTCCCGCGGTGCTCGGGCCGTGGTTGTGTGCCCGACGTTTCGCACCCGCGGTTCCGCCATCGGCCCGGAGGCGCGACTTGAAGAGGCCAAGGGTCTGGCTCTGGCCATTGGCCTCGTGGTGGTTGATGCCATGCTCGTCCCGATCCGCGAAGCCCGCGCCAGCACCCTGTTCGGCGAAGGCCAGATCCAAAACATCGCCGCCAATTGCGAGATGGAGCAGGCTGAACTGGTGATCGTCGATGGTGCGCTTACCGCGATCCAGCAGCGGAACCTGGAGGACAAGCTGAAGCGCAAGGTGATCGATCGGACCGGACTTATCCTGGAAATTTTTGGCGAGCGTGCAGCTACGGCAGAAGGGCGCTTGCAGGTTGAGCTTGCCCACCTTGATTATCAGGCAGGACGGTTAGTCCGGTCCTGGACCCACCTTGAGCGCCAGCGCGGTGGCTTCGGCTTCCTCGGCGGGCCAGGCGAAACGCAGATCGAGGCTGACCGCCGCATGATCCGCGACCGCATGGCGCGACTGCGCCGTGAACTAGAGCAGGTCCGGCGAACGCGCGGATTGCACCGCAGCCGCCGTGAGAAAGCGCCCTGGCCGGTGATTGCTCTGGTTGGGTACACCAATGCCGGCAAATCGACCCTGTTCAACCGACTGACGGGGGCAGGGGTGATGGCAGAGGACCTGCTGTTCGCCACGCTCGATCCAACCATGCGACGGATCCGCCTGCCGGGAGTCGACAAGGCTATCCTCTCAGATACCGTGGGCTTCATCTCCGACCTTCCAACCCAGCTGGTTGCGGCATTCCGTGCCACGCTTGAAGAGGTCACCGCAGCTGACGTCATTGTCCACGTTCGCGATATCGCCAACCCGGACAGTCTCGCTCAAAAACGCCAGGTACTTGAGGTACTTGAGGAACTGGGGCTGATCGAAGGTGAGGGGGCAACGCCCCGCGTTCCGATCATAGAGGCGTGGAACAAGTGGGACCTGCTTACCCCAAACAGGGCAGATGAACTTTCGGATCAGATGGCAGCGCATCCGGACGAAGTGATCGTGCCGCTATCGGCTTTGACTGGCGAAGGCTGCGAGGAGCTGCTCGTTGCAGTGTCACGCTTGCTGACCTCTTCCGCCAGGGAGCATGAACTGGTCGTTCCGGTGCGCGACGGCCAGCGGCTTGCCTGGCTTCATGCCCATGGTGAAGTTGTGACCGATGAAGACGGCGGTGAGGACGAGCGTGGGCCGCTTCGCCGCCTGACGGTCCGGCTTGAGCCGCGTGAGTTAGGACGCTTTATCCGGCTCTGATGCCTTGACTGCAAGCCAAAGGGCTTCCTGCTGTTCAAGCGTCAACTCAGCGAACTCGGTCCCTTGCTGCCGGGATAGGGCTTCCATGCCCCGGTAACGCGCCTCAAACTTGCGGTTCCCCTGACGAAGGGCATCCTCGGGGGCTACACCATAGGCTCGAACCAGATTGACCGCCGCAAAGAGCAGGTCGCCAGCTTCCTCGTTGCGATGCTGATCTGTTTCCGCCTCGGCAAGTTCAGCCATTTCCTCGCGCAACTTGTCGGCCGGCCCATCGCGATCAGTCCAGTCGAAACCCTGACGCGCGGCGCGCTTTTGCAGCTTCTCGGCGCGTACTAACGCGGGCAAGGCCAGGGCGACACCATCCATCGCGCTGGTCGCTCCCTTGGCTTCACGTTCGCTTGCTTTAAGCCTTTCCCAGCGGTCTTCACGGGATTGGCCGTCGTCGCGGGCGTCTCCAAAGATGTGCGGATGGCGCGCCTCCATCTTGGCGCTGATGGTTCTGGCGACATCATGAAAATCAAAGTGACCGGCTTCCTCAGCCATCCGTGCATGGAAGACGACCTGGAAAAGCAGGTCACCCAATTCCTCCTGCAAGGAAGTCAGATCGTTCCGTTCGATCGCATCGGCGACTTCGTACGCCTCTTCCAAAGTGTAAGGCGCGATTGTCGCGAAGGTCTGTGCAAGATCCCATTCGCAACCATCTTGCGCATGACGAAGGCGGGCCATGATGGCGAGGAGACGTTCGATAGGGGACACGGCAAGCCCTGACATTTAAGGATGATAATATATATTATGTTAAATTGAATTACACAGGGTGCTGTAGTGCTGCGATCAAAAACGCAGCAACACCGATAATCAACACCCAAATCAGAGCCATCCTTGCCGTGCTGTCACCCGGCCGACGACTGGCCCGCCACCCACGACTGGCTAAAAAAAGGCTCGCCACCACCAACACGAATGCGACAAATCGTTCGGTGGAGATCACAGGACAACCTCCAGGCCGTCATAGCCAACCGCAACATGGGACGGAATTTCATCTGACAAGGTCCGATAATCCATCGACTTGTCCAGATGCGTCAGGACGGCTTGCTGAGCACGACTGGCATCGATCAGTTCTAGGGCAAGCCCAAGGCATGCGTGGGTCGGATGCGGTTCGCGGCGCAAACAATCTACGACCAGCAAGTCAACGCCCGCGAACAGTGCCACCATCTCGCGGTTAATTGCGCTGAAGTCTGTCGCATAACCAATTGTTTTCCCGTCAGCCTCAAACCGCAACGCGGTCGATTGCGCCGGACCATGCGGCATCTGGCAATGGCCGATTGCAAACCCAGCACAGATTCGCAAACGTTCCAACGTGTCGAGTTCGACTATCGTGTGATAGCCATGCTGACCGGCAAAAACATAATCGAAGCGCTGTCGTAGCCTGCGTGCCGTCTCTGAAACGGCATAACCCGGGATTGGACCGCCGCGCCCATAACGCAGCGGCCGCAGATCATCGATCCCATGCGTGTGGTCTGCGTGATCATGGGTCCAGAAAACCGCATCGATGCGATCAATTCCATTCGTCAGGAACTGCGCACGCAAATCGGTTGAAGTATCAACCAGAATGCGTTGACCTGAATGGCTTTCAACAATGATCGACGCGCGGGTTCGGCGATTTCTGGGCTCGTTCGGATCACACAGGCCCCAATCATTGCCGATCCTGGGCACGCCGGTCGAAGTACCAGAGCCCAGCATCAGCAGCTTCACAACGCCGCCTTTGTAAAGAGCTTCATGAAGTTGCTCGAGGTCGCAGCTGCGAGAGCTTCCGGCGAAACTCTGCGCAGTTCCGCAACGAAGCGGGCAGTATCGGCAACAAACGCCGGTTCACACACCTTGCCGCGATTGGGGACTGGCGCCAGGAAAGGCGCATCGGTCTCAACCAGCAATCGCTCTTCCGGAATCTTAGCAGCTATATCCTGCAATGCATTGGCATTCTTGAATGTTACGATGCCCGAAAGCGAAATTGTTAGCCCGAGATCGAGCACGATCCGGGCAAAATCAGCCGATGCGGTGAAGCAATGGATCAGAGCGGGAAAAGCCCCCTTCTCCATCTCCTCCCGCAAGATTGCAGCTGTGTCTGCCTCTGCATCGCGGGTATGGATGATGATTGGCAAGCCGGTCGCCCGGCTCACCGCGATATGCCGACGGAACAGCTCCTGCTGAACCAAACGGTCGGACTTATCGTAATAATAGTCGAGCCCGGTCTCACCGATCGCGATGACCCGGGGGTGCTCGGCGGCTTCAAGCAAGGCTGCCTCACCCATGTCGGCATGGCTTTCCGCCTCATGCGGATGAATGCCGACGCTGGCCCATACATCGGTTTCGCGCTCGGCCGTGGAGATGACCTGACCCCATTCGCGCTGGCGGGTGGAAATCGAGAGGAAGCCCCCTACTCCCGCTTGCCGCGCGCGATTCAGCACGCCTGCCTGGTCCTCGACCAGGCCCTTGTATTCAAGATGGCAGTGGGAATCGATCAGCATTAGCCCGCAGCCTCTTCAGCGGGCAACTCAAGCCGCGGAAATACGCCGACTGGCTGTTCAAGGACGAAGTTCGAGTTTACGAGTTCCTCCAACCAATCGGAAGCCGCCAGCGCCGCAAAGTCGCGGTTTTCCGCCGGAATGCCCATCTGGTCGAGCAGCCGGTCGGTCGAGGTAGGCACCACCGGGCGAATGGCGATAGCGAGGCTGCGGACCACGCTGAAAAGGGTCATCAACACGACGCGCATCCGTTCGGGATCACTCTTCCGCAAAGCCCAGGGCGCTTGCTCGTCAACGTACTGATTGCAGGCAAAAACGGCCTTCATCCACGCCTCAATCGCGCCGGAAAGGTCCAGTTTCCCGAAGGCCGCGGGGAATTCCCGGGCGCAGGCGGTGCTGACTGCATCAAGCAGCACAAGGTCCGCTTCAGCGGGCACAAAGGCAGAGAGGCGGCCTTCAAGGTTCTTGAAGATCATCGAAAGCGAGCGCTGCGCTAGATTGCCGAAACTATTGGCCAGTTCCGCGTTGCAGCGCGTGACGATTGCCTCAGCCGAGTAGGAACCGTCCTGGCCAAAGCTCACCTCGCGCAGCAGGAAGTAACGCAACTGATCCACGCCGAACTGCTCTGCCAGCTCAAGCGGATCGACCACGTTGCCGAGCGACTTTGACATCTTCTCGCCGCGGTGCAGCAGGAAGCCGTGGCCGAACACCGCCTTGGGCGCTGGCAGCCCCGCGCTTTTCAGGAAGGCGGGCCAGTAGACCGTGTGGAACCGGACGATATCCTTGCCGATCAGGTGCAGGTTGGCCGGCCAAAACCACGAGAAATCCCCTTCCCGCTCCGGAAATCCAATCCCGGTTAGGTAAGTCGTCAGCGCATCGACCCAAACATACATGACGTGGCCCGGACTGCCCGGTACCGGTACGCCCCAATCGAAGCTGGTTCGTGAAACGGAGAGGTCGCGCAGCTCGTTGCCCTTCAGAAAAGCGAGCACCTCGTTCCGACGGCTTTCCGGTTCAAGGAAACCAGGCGTTTCGTTAAGTTCGATCAGGTACTCGCGGTATTTCGAAAGACGGAAAAACCAGCTTTCCTCCACGGTCCATTCGACCGGAGTGCCCTGCGGCGAGAGGCGCTGCCCCCCTTCCCCGTTCTGGAGCTCACTTTCATCATAGAATGCTTCGTCGCGGACCGAGTACCAGCCCTCATAACGATCAAGGTAAAGATCGCCCGCCGCTTCCATCGCCTGCCAGATCGCCACCGAGGCCGCCTTGTGCTGATCCTCCGTGGTGCGCCGAAAAGCATCATAACTGATATTCAAAGCTGCACACATGTCTTTAAAATAGTTGGACATTTCCGTGGCAAATTCGAAAGTGTCACGGCCCAGCTTGCGCGCGGTCTGGTCCATCTTGAGCCCATGCTCATCGGTGCCCGTAACCAGACGCACATCGCGCCCCATGGCCCGCTGGAACCGTGCGATGGCATCCGCGGCGATTGCTTCATAGGCGTGGCCGATGTGCGGGCGGCCGTTGGGATAGGCTATTGCGGTGGTGATATAGAAGGGTTCGGCCATGGCCGTTTGCAGTCTTTCTGGCTGAGTTACGCGGCCTCTCTAGGCATCGCAGCGGAGGCCAGCAACCCGCCAATTTCCATGGCGGCCAGCCCCGGATCAAAGTTGTAGGTAGGCAACTGGCCAGCAAGCCGCACCAATTCGGCATGGGCGGTGATAATCCGGGCCTGACGATTCCGAGTTGCGCGGGCTAGTTCAGCCGCTACGACCGCCCGCGCCAATTCGGCCACGGCTTGCATCCGATCACGGTCCGGACGCGTACCGATTTCTGCAGCCAGTACCCCGCGCAAGGCAAAGTCATCGTCACCCCGGGCAAGGATGGCCTGCATGGCCGTAAGGATTGCGCCTAGATCCTGATCGAGGAAATCCAGCGCCACGCCCGGCGCGCCTTGTGCTGCGGCAATCGCGGCGGCGCGCGCTGCGTCGCCCGCTTTGGGAGCTGCCGCACGGAGCACGGCATCAACTTCGGTATCTGCCAACGGTGCGAATCTTAACGTGCGGCAACGCGAGCGGATCGTTGGCAGTAGTCGGCCCGGCCGGTGCGCGACGAGCAGAAAATAGGTCCCGACCGGCGGCTCCTCCAAGCTCTTGAGCAAGGCGTTAACGGCTCCCTTTTCAAGATCATCGGCCGGATCGATGATCACCACACGACGCGAACCCAGTGTCGGCCGCGTAGTCAGTCGCTGCTGCACAGCACGGATCTCGTCTATCGGGATCGAGCGCTTGCGGCGGATATCGTCCTGCCCATCCGCCCGTTTCTTTTCCTCTTCCTTGTTTTCAGGCGGATGCTCCGGAATGAGGATGTCGGGATGGTTGCCAATCGCTGGTTGCGGCAGGCCGGGCTCGGCCACCAACTCAGCAGCGGCGGCGCGGGCAAACAGCCCCTTGCCGATCCCGCGCGGGCCGGCCAGAATCCAGGCGTGGTGCATCCGCTCTGATCCCAGCGCAGCACGCCATTCCGCCCAGGCAGCTTCATGGCCAAGCAAGGTCATGGCAACAGGGGTTCCAGTGCGGTCATTACCGCAGCGTGCACAGTTTCCGCCGATCCATCGCCATCAATCCGGGCAAACCGATCCGGTTCAGCATCGGCTAGATGCCGAAAGACTGATGCCACTGCGGCGTGATATGCCGCATCACGACCGCCAATCCGGTCCGCCTGATCGCCATCGCGAAGGGCCAGACGCTGGGCCACGACACTTGGTGTGACTTCGAACAACAAAGTCAGGTCGGGAAGCAGGCCTGCACTGCCAATGCGATGAAGATCCATCACTTCGGCATCCGAAAGCCCACCACCGCCACCCTGATAGGCCCGGCTGGAATCGACAAACCGGTCACAGATCACCCATTCCCCGCGTTCGAGCGCCGGAATGATCAGACGTTCGACATGATCAGAACGTGCCGCCGCAAACAGCAACGCTTCGGCCCGGGGGTGCCAGCCCTCTCCTTCAGTTCCCAGCAGCAGGCCGCGGATCGCTTCGGCCCCAGGGGTGCCGCCAGGCTCACGGGTGATCACGCAGGCCTGGCCACCTTGGCGCAGCGCCTCGGCCAGCAAGCGCGCCTGCGTGCTTTTTCCGGCACCTTCGCCACCTTCAAGGGCAATGAATTTTCCGCGCGTCATGGCCCAACGTCCTAGCAGGCGATCGGCCATCCTGTCGAACGGTACGGCGGTCGTTACCCGCTATCTTTTGACCAAAGTTGGATCGCGGAACCGGGCTATCACTCTTCGCGTTCAATTCGCGCGTCTTCAAAACCCGCTTCCTGGGCCCGGGCGAGCGCCACTTCAGCAACTGCACGGGTTGGCAAGCCAACAAACTGAACCCGCCACAATCCACCACCAGACACAAGATCCGCGCCCAGCGCAGCAGCGACCGCATAGGCCCGTTCTTTGGTCGAAAATGCGGCCACCTGAACAAGCCAGCCAGTCGGGACTGGTATCGTATCAGATTCTTCTGCAACCCTCGCCTGTGCCACCGGAGGAGGCGCTGGAGGCCGCGTAGGCATTCGTTGCGGTGCGGTTTTAGGGGCAGGAACCGGCGCCGCTGAAACTGCGGGAGGGGCGGCAGCCGCGCGGTCTGGTGTTGGCATCGGCCCGGGCCGCGACACTTGCGAACCCGCACCCTGTTGCTCGAGCCGCCGCATCAGTACCGCCCGCAGCGACGCCGGGGTTTCCATACGCACCGGGGCGGGCCGCCCCGCCCGCAAAGCTGCACGTTCCGGCTCGGGCGGATTAACGCGCCGCACCCGCACCGCGGCGCCAGCCATACCTAAAATCCCAAGTTGTTCGGCGGCAGCGGGAGACAGCTCGGTCAAGAGATCGCCTGTCATCGGCCCACGCCGTTCAAGCCTGACCAGGATCGTTCGGCCGGTATCGAGCGCCGTGATCTCGACGTAGCTGGGCAAAGGCAGAGTGCGATGGCTAGCCGAAATGCCGCTGCCAATATTGCTGGTCGCCGCCCAGCCAACCACATCGTAGTTCAGGGTATCGGCGGGGGTATAGGTCACCCCGTCGACAACGAAGGGCCTGCCGAGAACCATCGGATAGTCAGCCTGCGGACCGTTAGCCGGGAATGGATCGGTGCGGTCACGCGCCTGGGCAGGCACGCCCGGCAACAGCAGCAACGAAAGCGCGGCAATCGGCAGTTTGTGGTTAACGGGCAATCTCATCTGCAAGCAACCCCACGGATAGAGCGTAGTAGTTCGAGCAGTTATAATGCAGGATAATCCGATAATTACCGGTTAAGAGGAATGCCCCCTGCCCCGGACCATCCGGTTCGAACAGGGTTGCCATGGTGGTCTCCCCGATCTCCGCCAACGGGACCACACCCATACTGCGCCATTCCGAAACCGTCTTCCAAACAGAATGCCTGGCATAGACACGAGGACAGGCAGGGGAAATTAGGCGGGTTGTCAGCCCGGCCCGGTCAAACCCGGGTGGTACTGACACCTTGACCCCCCAAGGTTCACCGGCCCGCCACCCGGCATCGCGAAAATAATTGGCGATCGAGGCAAAGGTATCCGCGCGATCGTTCCAGATATCGGCATCGCCATCCCCATCCCCATCGCGCGCGACCCGCAGGTAGACCGAGGGCAGGAATTGGGGATTGCCAAAGGCCCCCGCCCAACTGCCCAACATCCGCGCGCGGGGCACGCCGCGGTCGATCATCTTCATCAGCCCGATCAGCTCACCCTCGAACAACTCGCGCCGCCGCCCTTCATAGGCCAATGTGGCGAGTGATCGGGCCAGATCGAAATCGCCCTTGATCCGGCCGTAAAAGGTTTCCTTGCCCCAGATCGCGACAATCAGCTTGGCTGGGACGCCATATTGCGCCTCCATCTGGCCGATCAACGCCGCGTTGTCGGCCAGGGCGGCCCGCCCCCCATTGATCCGGGCGGTGCCGATGTGCCGCGCGTAATAATCCCAGAAAGGCGGTGGTGTGCCAGGGCTGGAGCCCGGCTGTGCGCGATCAAGCGATACCACCCGCTGATTATAACTCAGCCCGCCCAGCACGCTGTCAATCGCCGGTTGGCTGATCCCCTGCCCGCGCGCCTTGGCAGCGACCAATTGGAGATAAGCCTGAAAGCCATCGACCCGTTGTGGCGAATCTGAAGATTGAACTGGCTGCTGGATCACACCCGGCTCAACCTGTGACGCAGACGGCATCGAAAAGGCTGCTGCCGCCACAGCCAGCGGAAATGTAACCCAAATTCGGCGCAGCAGGCTCATTGCGCGAACCTTGGCACAGCAAAAGCGATTCGGAAAATCCATCGGGCGTGACAATCCCGCGCTTTGCCGCTAGCGGGCTGTTGCACTCGCAAGGACAGGTGGCCGAGTGGTTTAAGGCAGCGGTCTTGAAAACCGCCGTGGGTGCAAGCTCACCGTGGGTTCGAATCCCACCCTGTCCGCCAGTGTTCCAGCCACTAAGGCCTAGATGTGCAGCGCCCGACCGTAAGCGGCGAGGACGCTTTCGTGCATCATCTCGCTGAGCGTCGGGTGCGGGAAGACGGTGGCCATCAGTTCGGCCTCGGTCGTTTCCAGCGTCTTGCCGACGACATAGCCCTGGATCAGTTCGGTCACTTCCGCGCCGACCATATGGGCGCCCAGCAGTTCACCAGTCTTGGCATCGAACACCGTCTTGATGAAGCCCTCCGGCTCACCCAGCGCGATGGCCTTGCCATTTCCGATGAAGGGGAAGGTGCCGGCCTTTACGGCATATCCAGCTTCCTTGGCCTTTGCCTCAGTCAGGCCGACAGAGGCGACCTGCGGGTGGCAATAGGTGCAACCCGGGATATTGCGGCGATCCATCGCATGTGGGTGGACATCCTTGTTGCCCAGTTCCTTGGCGATGCTTTCTGCTGCTATGACGCCTTCGTGGCTGGCCTTGTGCGCCAGCCACGGCCCTGGCGTAACGTCGCCAATGGCCCAGAGGCCCTTCACATTGGTGCGGCCATAATCGTCGATCGCAATGATCCCGCGCTCGGCCTTAACGCCCAGAGCTTCGAGGCCGATGTTTTCGGTATTGGGGGCGATCCCGACCGCGACGATCACATGGCTGAAATCGCTCGTCACGACCTTGCCGTCCTTGCCCTTGATCGCGGCCTTCACGCCGGTTGCGGACACGTCGATCTTTTCGACCCCGGCCCCGGTCATGATGGTCATGCCCTGCTTGACCAGCGCCTTTTCGAGGAAGGCCGAAACGTCGGCATCCTCAACCGGCACGATCCGGTCCATCATCTCGACCACGGTAACCTGGCTGCCCATGTCATTATAGAAGCTGGCAAACTCGATCCCGATCGCACCCGATCCGATCACCAGCAGCTTGCTTGGCAGTTCCTGCGGGACCATCGCATGGCGGTAAGTCCAGACGCGTTTGCCATCAGCCGGAGCGAACGGCAGGTCGCGGGCGCGAGCGCCGGTGGCGACGATGATGTGCTTGGCGGTGAGGGTTTCGGTGCACTTATCGCCGGTCACTTCCAGTTTGCCCGCGCCCTTCAGAACCCCGGTGCCCATGTGCACCGTGATCTTGTTCTTCTTCATCAGGTGGGTAACGCCCTGGTTGAGCTGCTTGGCCACGCCGCGGCTGCGCTTAACGACCGCTTCCAGATCCGCACGGATATTGTCGGCCGCCAGGCCATAGGCGGCAGCGTGCTTCATGTTGTGCAGCACCTCGGCAGAACGCAGCAGCGCCTTGGTCGGGATGCAGCCCCAGTTTAGGCAGATTCCGCCCAGGTTCTCGCGCTCGACGATGGCGGTCTTCAGGCCCAGTTGAGCACAGCGGATTGCCGCGACATAGCCACCCGGACCAGAGCCCAGAACGATAACGTCATAAAGTTCAGACATCGTATTCTCCGGGGGATCAGGCCAGCAGGCCGAGCGGCTGTTCGACCAGTTGCTTAAACGCCTGCATCAGGGCGGCACCATCTGCGCCATCGATCGCACGGTGATCGAAGCTGCCGGTAGCCGACATGACCGTGGCGACCGAAAGCGCGCCATCGACCACATAGGGCCGCTGCTCACCCGCGCCGACCGCCAGGATCATCGCCTGCGGCGGATTGATCACGGCATCGAACTGCTTGATCCCGAACATGCCGAGGTTGGACAGGCTGGCCGTGCCGCCCTGATATTCGTGCGGCTGCAGCTTGCCTTCGCGGGCCTTGGCGGCGAGCGCAGTCATTTCCTTGGAGATCTGCGAGACCGACTTGGCCCCGGCATCGACGATGATCGGCGTGATCAGGCCTGAAGGCGCGGCGACGGCGACCGAGATGTCCGAACGTGTGAACTTGCGCAGTTCATCGCCGGCAAAGCTGACATTGCACTTCGGCACGATTTCGAGGGCTTTGGCCAGAGCCTTGATCATCAGGTCATTGACCGAGAGCTTCACGCCCTGCGGCTCTAGCGCCTTGTTCAGTTCACCGCGCAGCTTGAGCAGGGCATCAAGCCGGACATCGACCGTCAGATAGATGTGCGGGATAGTTTGCTTGGCCTCAGTCAGGCGACGCGCGATGGTCTTGCGGACGTTGTTAAGCTTTTCCGCTTCGTACGGAATGCCGAAATCCGGGGTAGTCGCCGCGGTTGGTGCCGCAGCAGCCGGTACCGCTGCGGGTGCAGTAGCGCCACCCGTTGCACCTTCGACGTCTGCCTTGACGATCCGGCCGTTGGGGCCCGTGCCGGTGACCTTGGCCAGATCGACGCCCAACTGAGAGGCAATCCGTTTGGCCAGCGGCGAGGCCACCACCCGATCACCTACAGCCGCCTTTGGTGCTGCCGAGACAGGAGCTGGAGTGGGCGCTGCCACCGGAGCAGGAGCTGGTTCTGCCTTGGCTGCAGGCGCAGCAGGCTTGGCCGCGGGAGCCGCAGCATCCTCATCATCACCCGCCAGCGTGGCGATCACGGCACCGACCTTCACCCCTTCGGTTCCTTCAGGGACGGCGATGGCAACAATGGTGCCTTCATCCACGGCTTCGAATTCCATCGTCGCCTTGTCGGTTTCGATCTCGGCCATGATGTCACCGGATGAAACCTTGTCGCCAACCTTCACCAGCCATTTGGCCAGGGTGCCCTCCTCCATCGTCGGGGAGAGCGCGGGCATCTTGATCTCGATCGGCATCGCTTGGTTAAGTCCTGCTGGGGAGTGGAATTGACCTTACGTCTCTGGCCAAATCTTGGCCGAAGGGCAAGGTTCTTGCGCGGAATACGATTGTAGCGGATATGTTACCGCGCAAAGGGGCAGGCGATGCGCGTCTATCTGGTGATCATGGATGAAACGGACGAAGCCGGGGTAGCCCTCCGCTTTGCCGCGCGTCGGGCCGCCCGCACCGGTGGCGCATTGCACCTGCTCGCGCTGGTGCCGCGCCAGCCTTTTGTCGCTTTTGGTGGTATCCAGGCCACGATCGAGGAAGAGGCACGCGTTCGCGCCGAAGCGGTGGTTACCAGCGCGGCGGGTGCGGTAATGGGTGACAGCCCCAATCCACCAACCATCTCGGTCCGCCAAGGTGAAGGCGTGCAGGTGATCCGCGAATACCTGGCTGATCACCCTGAAGTATCCGCCCTTGTGCTCGGCGCTGCGGCAAGTGGCGGGCCGGGCCCGTTGGTTAGCCACTTCGTCGGAATCGCCGGGCAACTCCCCTGCCCGGTCTATGTCATCCCGGGCGGCCTAAGCGACAGCGATCTTGAGCGGTTGGGCTAAGCGCCCCTAGCGCTTCTTTCCCCGGCCTTGATGACGGATATTGGCTGGTCTGCCGCGTTTGCCCACCAAATGCTGGCCGCGCTTCTTGAGCGGCATCTGCATCGGTCGTCCGCGCGGCTCAATCCGCGCGCCGTCGTGGTCCTCTGGCTCAAACTTAAGCGCGCCGGTAAGCGGATTGGCTTCGGCCAGGCGCAACCGGAGCCGATCACCCATGGCGAAACGGGTATGCCCGCTATCGCCGACCAGCACTTTGGCGCGCTCATCAAAGTAGAACCGCTCGTTGCCCAAGGTTGAGACCGGCACCAGCCCATCGCCGCCCAGGCTTACGATCGTGGCGAAGAGGCCGAACTTCTGAACCCCGGTAACGCGGCATTCAAACACTTCACCCACCCGGGCTGAAAGCCAGGCCGCCACATAGCGGTCAATCGTCTCGCGCTCTGCTTCCATCGCGCGTCGCTCTGCCGCGCTGATTGCATCACTGATGCGCGAGAGATCGCTGCGATCCCGATCCGAGAGGCCGGAGCGCGGCGGCAGGTCATCCTTGGGCTGCGGCTGCTCCAGTCCGAAACCATCGACCAGGGCGCGATGCACCAGCAGGTCGGCATAGCGGCGAATGGGCGAGGTAAAGTGGGCATAGGATCCCAACGCCAGGCCAAAGTGCCCGGCATTGCGTGGCCCGTAATAGGCCTGTGTCTGGCTGCGCAGCACCGCCTCCATGATCAGCGCCTTCTCGGCCTCGTCCGCCACATCCTTCAACATGCGGTTGAACAGCCCGGGGGTAATAACCTGTCCCAGCGTGAACTTGCGGTCGAATGTCGCGAGGTAGTCCTTCAGCGACACCAGCTTTTCGCGGTTTGGCGGCTCGTGAATGCGGTAGACGATGGGCGCCACCTTGCTTTCCAGCGCCTTGGCCGCAGCGACATTGGCCGCAACCATGAAATCCTCGACCACCCGGTGCGCATCAAGCCGTTCGCGCAGCGCAATCTCGGTGATCCGCCCCGCTTCATCCAGCTTGACCCGTCGCTCGGGCAGCTCCAGCTCAAGCGGATCGCGGTCAGTCCGAGCCCGCTCCAATGCCCGCCAGGCTTCCCAGAGGTTCACCAGATGCGGCGCGGCGTCACCTTCATCGATCCGGCGCTGGGCCTCCTCATAGGCGATCACTTCATCGATGCGGACAAGGGCACGCGTAAAGCGCCAGTCGGTGACCTTGCCGTTTGGGGCAATGGTCATGTGGCAGGCCATGGCCGCGCGATCCTCGCCGGCTCGCAATGAACAGACATCGGCGCTGAGCACTTCGGGCAGCATCGGCACCACCCGGTCGGGGAAATAGACCGAATTGCCACGCTCCCGCGCCGAGCGATCCAGCGAACCACCAGGGCGGACGTAGAAGCTGACATCGGCAATGGCGACAAGGGCGCGGAAGCCCCCTTCCCCATCCGGCTCTGCCCAGATCGCATCGTCATGGTCGCGCGCGTCGCTGGGGTCGATCGCAACGATCGGCAGGTGGCGCAGATCTTCGCGGTGATCCTTGCTGAGCGACAACTTGGCAGCACGCTGTGCTTCCTCAATCGCCTCTGGAGAGAAGGCATAGGGAATGCCGTGCTTGTGGATCGCGATCAGGCTGAACGCCTTGGGCGCGAGTGGATCGCCCAGTACGTCTGTTACCTTCACACCTGAACGCGGACTGCGGCCGGCGGGCTCTGCCAGCACCAGTTGTCCTGCCTCGGCCCCGCCCAGATCGGCAATCGGCTGTGAGTGGCGTTCGCGTTTGTCGACCGGGGCGAGCCAGCCCTTACCTGCTCCGTCAATTTCCACCACGCCCATCACCTGTTCGGTGCGAGCGGGGAGCTTCTTCATCGGGTGCGCGATCCAGCCTGTGGCGGTTTCCTCAGTGCGGGCAAGGACGCGATCCCCAACCCGCAGCGCGGGCTGCTTGCGCTGTTTGATCAGACGCAGGCGCGGCGGGGGGATATTCTCTTCCGGCTGCCAGCTATCGGGGACTGCCAGCGCCTCGCCATCCTCGGTCCCAACCACGCGCAGCACGGTTACCTTGGGCACGCCACCCATGCGGTGAAAGGCGGAGCGGTTGCCGTCAATCAAACCTTCTTCGGCCATGTCCTTCAGCAGCGCCTTGAGCTGGATCTTCTCCTGCCCCTTGAGGCCGAAGGCGCGGGCAATTTCCCGCTTGCCCGCAGGCTCCTCGCTGTTGGCGATGAAATCCAGAATCTGCTGGCGGCTTGGCAGGCCAGGTTGAGGCTTGGGGCGTTTCACCAAGTCAATAAGCCCGGGCGATGGTGATGCGTTCCACCGCCGGCTCACCCGTAAACAGGCATGTGCCGCTGACCGGCTCCCCGTTCATCGGCGTATTGCGGATGGTCAGCTTCAGCGCCTTGAGCTTGGTCACCACGGTTTCCAGCGCATCTCCGGTCGGCCGGGACCACAGCACTTCGCACCAGCCTGGATAACGCTTGTCGGCACCGAAGAATGCTTCGAGCCCGGCGAGGTCAGTCACGCCACGGTGGATCTGCGCGTCACGCCGCGCAGTGGCTTCGGCATGGAGTGAGCGCTGGATGTCTTCCAGCTCGTTGGCGGCGGCGGCGAGGAAATCCTCGCGCGACTGGCCGATGAAGTTGACCTTGCCGTCCTCACGATAAAGCCGGTCACGACGAACCGCGGAAACCTGACCACCGGCGGCATCGCGACCACCTATTTCCAGGATCAGCGGCACGCCCTTTTTGACCCAGCCCCAACGCTTGGCAGTGGCCTTGCCGGCGCGCTTGTCGAGCAGCACGCGGACCGGTTCGCCCAGGGCCCACTGGCTGGCGAGTGCAGCGCGGAGATCTTCGCAATAGGCCAGCAGCGCGTCGTCGCCCTCATCATCGCGCAGCATCGGCAGGATCACGACCTGGTGCGGGGCAATGCGGGGGGGCACGCGCAGGCCATCGTCATCGCCGTGGGTCATGATAACGCCGCCGATCAGGCGGGTCGAAACACCCCATGACGTCGTGTGGCACAGCTGCTGGCCGCCTTCCTTGTCCTGATACCGGATGTTGGCCGCCTCGGCGAAACCGGTGCCAAGGTAGTGCGAGGTGCCGGCCTGTAGTGCCTTGCCATCCTGCATCATCGCTTCAATCGAATAGGTCGCGACGGCACCGGGGAACCGTTCGTTCTCCGGCTTTTCACCAGCGATCACCGGCATAGCTAAGTCGTCTTCGGCATGGGCGCGGTACATTTCCAGCGCGCGCAGCGT
>JBEGJL010000344.1:0-6283 GCA_041184605.1 Pseudomonadota bacterium | reverse complement strand
GCATTGTTGGCCACCTTTTCAAACTCGCTCAGCGTGGTCGTCGCCTGTTTCAGCGTGGCCTGGAGTTCAGTCAGCGTTGACTGCACCTGCGGCGTGGCATCGGCCAGGCCGCCGGTCATCCGGTCGGTATTCGCCAGGATTGAATCGAAACGCTTGAGGTTCTGGTCCGACAGCGCGGTATTGAGCCGTTCCGACACGGTTGCCAGCCGATCAAGCAGCACCGGCGCGGAATTGAGCAATTCGCCCAGGCCGCCGCGCTTGGTCGGGATCACCGGCACGCCTTCGGGGCCCGGTTCGACAATCGGTTGGGCGCCCTTGACCGCGCCTTCAAGCTGGATGTTCGATACGCCGGTAAAGCTGCCCTGCAAGGTCGCCACGGTGCCAACCAGAATTGGCACGTTTTCCTTCACCGCGATCCGGACGCGCACGAAGCTGGGATCTTTGCTCCACAGCTCGATGTGCTCAATTTGGCCCACGGGCACACCGGCAAAGGTAACCTGGCCGCCTTCGGACAAGCCATCGACCGATTGCTTGAAGAAGATGTCATAGGCGTTCTGGTTGGTTTCGTTCCAGCGCGCGATCCAGATGATGAAAGCCGCCAGCACGGCCAGCAGCCCCAGCGTGACTGCCCCGACCCAGACAAAGTTGGCTCTCGTCTCCATGACTGCCTATTCCCCTGCCTTTGCCCGCTTGTCCATCGTCTTGTCAGGCCGCGCAACATGCGCAGCCCGGCCGCGCGGTCCGTTGAAATATTCCTGGATCCACTGGTGATCGAGCTTGAGCAGGTTGGGAATCGTATCCACCGCGATCACCTGCCGGTCGGCGATGACGGCCACCCGGTCGCAGATTTCGTGCAGGGTATCGAGGTCATGGGTGATCAGGAACACCGTCAGCCCCAGCGTTGCCTGCAATTCCTTGGTCAACGCATCAAAGGCTGCTGCACCGATCGGATCAAGACCTGCGGTTGGCTCGTCCAGGAACAGCAGTTCGGGATCGAGCGCCAGGGCGCGGGCCAGGCCGGCGCGCTTGCGCATGCCGCCGGAAAGTTCAGCCGGATACTTGTTGGCTGCATCTTCGGGCAGGCCGGACAGGACCACCTTGAACAGCGCAATCTCGCGCCGCAGGTCGTCGCTGATTTCGGGATAGAATTCGCGCAGCGGCACTTCGACATTCTCGGCCACGGTCAGGGTCGAAAACAGCGCCCCGCCCTGGAACAGCACGCCCCAGCGGCTGCGGATGTCGATATCGTCATCATCGCGGGCGGCGGTAATGTCCTGCCCCAGCACTTCGATCCGGCCCTGGGTCGGCACCTGTAGTCCGATGATCGAGCGCATCAGCACCGACTTGCCAGTGCCCGATCCGCCGACCACGCCGATAATTTCGCCGCACCGCACTTTCAGGCTCAGGTTGTCGTGGATCACCTGCTCGCCAAAGGCATTGCGCACGCCTTCCACCACGATCGGGAATTCGCCCTTGAACGGTCCCGGAATTTCGCTGTGCGCGGCGTCGGCCACGTCCTCGCGGATATCCTCGATATCCTCGCTCATCCCCAGCCCACCTCGGTGAAGAACACCGCGAAAAAGGCATCGAGCACGATCACCATGAAGATCGCCTGGACCACCGCCATGGTGGTGCGCAAGCCCACTTCCTCGGCATTGGCCTTGACCTGCATGCCTTGATAGCAGCCCGACATCGCCACGATCAGGCCAAAGAACGGTGCCTTGACCAGCCCGACCCAGACATCGTGCAGCGGCACCACTTCCTGCACCCGCAGCAGGAAGGTCATGAACGGGATCTCCAGCGTGAAGGCGGAAATGAACGCGCCGCCGATTATCGCCAGGATCGCCGCATAGAAGCCCAGTAGCGGCATCATCACCACCGCCGCCAGGATCCGCGGGATCACCAGCGCCTCAATCGGCGAGACACCGATGGTGCGCATGGCGTCGATTTCCTCGGTCAGCTTCATCGTGCCGATCTGCGCGGCAAAGGAAGAGCCCGAACGGCCGGCGACCATGATCGCGGTCATCAAAACCCCCAATTCGCGCAAGGCGATCCGTCCGGTCAGGTTGACCGTCAGCACCTCTGCCCCGAATTGCGCCAGCTGCACCGCACCCTGCTGGGCGATCACGATCCCGACCAAGAAGCTCATCAGCCCGACGATCCCCAGCGCCGAAATTCCGACCAGCTCGGCCTGCCGGACCACGGCCAGCCAGCGCATCCGCGGCGGGCTGCGAATGATGTTCCACCAGGCCACCAATACCGCACCAAGGAAGCTGACCACTTTCAGCGTCCCTTCGCCCCAACCAATCACCAGCAGGCCGACGCCCTGCGCCGTCCGCTCCACCAGCGGCAGGCGGTGCGCGCCGGTTTCGCCATGTCCTTTTGACTTGCTGACTGCGGCGATCAGGCGCTCGGCCTTGTCGCTCGCGCCGATCAGTTCCGCCTGGTGATCGCGCAGCGCGCGCCACACGGTCCAGGCCCCGACCGTGTCGATTTCCGGCACGGCGGAAATGTCGAGCCTGGCCAGATCGCCTTGATGTTCGCGCAGCGCCCGGTCGACCACGCCGATCGAGGATACGGTCAGCGGGCCAGACAGCACTGCTACCGGCTGGCCGGCATCATCCTCTTGCAGGGTAAAGTCGGCCCAGACGCGCATCGCCCCTATGGTGCGGGAAAAAAGCCGCCGCGACAAGGGAAGGCAGGCCGATTCCAGCGCCCACGCGCCTTGCGCGGCAGGGCCGGCGCTGGCAAAGGCCCGGGACGATGACCGAAACGACCACCAATTCCGAACTCCCCAAGACTTTCGACCCCGCCGGACTCGAGGCGAAGTGGTACGAGCATTGGGAAAGCAACGGCCTGTTTCGCCCGGAACGGGCCGACGCGCAGCCCTTTACCATCGTCAACCCGCCGCCCAACGTAACCGGCAGCCTGCATATCGGCCACGCGCTCGATAACACGCTCCAGGACGTGGTGATCCGCTATGAGCGGCTGCGCGGCAAGGATGCGCTGTGGGTGGTCGGCACTGACCACGCCGGGATCGCCACGCAGATGGTCGTCGAACGCCAGCTGGAACAGCGGCAGGACAAGCGCACCAATTACTCGCGCGAGGCCTTTGTCGACAAGGTCTGGGAATGGAAGGCCGAAAGCGGCGGCACGATCACCCGCCAGCTGCGCCGCCTGGGCTGCTCAATGGACTGGAGCCGCGAACAGTTCACCATGGACCCGCACTTCACCCGCGCCGTGGTCAAGGTTTTCGTCGATCTCTACAACCGCGGGCTGATCTACCGCGACAAGCGGCTGGTCAACTGGGACCCCAAGCTGAAGACCGCGATCTCTGACCTTGAGGTTGAGACGCACGAGATCAAGGGCCACTTCTGGCGCTTCCGCTATCCCTTTGCCGATGGCTCGGGCCATGTCGAGGTGGCCACGACGCGCCCCGAAACCATGCTGGCCGACATGGCCGTGGCCGTGAACCCGGAAGACGAGCGCTACAAGGCGGTCATCGGCAAGGAAATCCTCCAGCCGATCACCGGCCGCCGCTTCAAGGTGGTGGCAGACGAGCACGCCGATCCCGAACTCGGCAGCGGCGTGGTCAAGATCACCCCGGGGCATGACTTCAACGACTTCGAAGTGGGCAAAAGAGCGGGCATCAAGCCTGCGGACATGCTCAACATGTTCGATGCCGAAGCCAAGGTCGTGCAGACCGCCGATGGGCTGGTGCCGGATGAATTCCTCGGCCTCGACCGCTTCGTTGCGCGCGAGCTGGTGGTGGCCCGGATGAAGGAAGCCGGCTGCCTGATCCCGCACGTGACCAAGGACAAGGACGGCAACGAAAGCGAAGCCGATGCCGAACCGCGCGTGATCCAGCAGCCCTATGGCGATCGCGGCGGCGTGCCAATCGAGCCGTGGCTGACCGACCAGTGGTACGTCAACGCCGCTGAACTGGCCAAGGAGCCGCTTGAGGCGGTGCGTTCCGGCGCGGTCGAGATCGTTCCCAAAACTTGGGAAAAGACCTTCTTCAACTGGATGGAAAACATCCAGCCGTGGTGTGTCTCCCGCCAGCTGTGGTGGGGCCACCGGATCCCGGCCTGGTTCGATGCAGACGGCAATGTCTTCGTCGCCGAGACCGAGGAAGAGGCCATTGCGCTTGCCGGCGGCAAGCCGCTGACCCGCGACGAGGACGTCCTCGATACCTGGTTCTCCTCCGCGCTGTGGCCCTTCGCCACGCTCGGCTGGCCGGAAGCGGACGCGCCGTTGCTGGCCAAGCACTATCCCAATGACCTGCTGATTTCGGGCTTCGACATCCTGTTCTTCTGGGATGCGCGGATGATGATGATGGGCCAGGCGATGACCGCACAGAACCCGTGGAAGCGGCTCTACCTGCACGGGCTGGTGCGCGCGCCGGACGGGCAGAAGATGTCCAAGTCCAAGGGCAACGTGGTCGATCCGCTGGGCCTGATCGACCAGTACGGTGCCGATGCGCTGCGCTTCTTCATGGCAGCGATGGAAAGCCAGGGCCGCGACATCAAGATGGATGAGAAGCGGGTCGAAGGCTATCGCAACTTCGCGACCAAGCTCTGGAACGCCGCCCGTTTCTGTCAGAGCAATGGCATCGGCGCAAGCCATGGGGTTGCCGCCCCCGCCGCCACCTCGGCCGTCAACAAGTGGATCATCGGCGAAGTCGTCGAAACCTTGGCCGAGCTGGACAAGGCGATGGCCGACCTGCGCTTCGATGCGGCCGCCAATGCGATCTACCACTTCGTCTGGGACCAGTTCTGCGATTGGTACATCGAACTGATCAAGGGCCAGTTCGACGCGGAGACCAAGGCCGTGGCCGGTTGGGTGCTCGACCAGATCCTGGTCATGCTCCACCCCTTCATGCCCTTCGTGACCGAGGAACTCTGGTCCAAGCTGGGTGACCGCCCGGACCACCCGCTGATCACGGCCAAGTGGCCGGAACCCGGCGCGGTGGTTGATGCCGCTGCCAAGGCCGAGGTCGACTGGCTGATCGCGTTGATCGGCAACCTGCGCACCGCGAAGAACGAACTGGGCATTGCCCCGGGCGCCAAGCTGGATGCCTTCCTGCCCGAACCGAGCGCCGCGACGCGCGGGATCATCGAGCGTAATCCGGCAGCGATCGAGCGCCTGGCTCGGCTCAACGGTATCCGCTTTGAACCAGCCCCGGCCGGTGCTGCCATGCAGGTTGGTGCCGGCGATGCCAATGTGATCATTCCGCTTGAAGGCGTGATCGACATTGCCGCCGAGAAGGCCCGCCTGGCCAAGGCACTGGAAGTTTCGACCAAGGAGGCCAAGAGCCTTGAGGGTCGTCTTTCCAACGCCGCCTTCGTCGAAAAGGCCAAACCCGAAGCGGTTGAAAAGGCCCGTGCCGACCACGCGATGCACCAGGCCGAGGCCGAACGCCTGGCTGCGGCGCTGGCACGACTGGGGTAAGCACAAGCCTGTTCCCCCTCCTCTTCAGAGGAGGGGGCTCAAGCTCTGCCCCCTGTCCTACTTCGCGGAAATCTGCCAAGGACGCTCCGCCATGCCGATCGTCCGCCCCTTCCTGCCCCAGACCACGCCCAAAGCCGGCGACCGCTTTTTTTATTTTTCCGGCGCGACAAAGGCGGCGATTTTGGCATTTCGGCGCAGTTTTCTGCGGGCCTTGGCCTGTTGGGATAAGCGGACTCAGTGTCAACTCTGTCAACTTCAGCGTAACGCTGCGCCATGCTGACCCTGGCCACCACCACCCCCGGTCAGCCCGAAATCTTCGCCTCGCTGCAAGGCGAAGGGCCCAGCATCGGCCGCCCGGTGGCCTTCGTCCGGTTATCGCGCTGCAACCTCGCCTGCACCTGGTGCGACACCGCCTATACCTGGCGGTTCGAGGGCGATAATCGCCCGCACCGCGATGGTCTGGCCTTCGAACGCAAGGCCAACCAGGTCGTGCTGGAAGAGGCAGACGTGGCCGCGCGGATCATGGCGCTGGGGCAGGACCGGCTGGTGATCACCGGCGGTGAACCCCTGCTGCAAGGGGTCGCTCTCGCGCGGATGGTTGCCCTGCTCGATGGCATGACTGTGGAGATCGAAACCAACGGCACCGTCGCCCCGCATCCGGCGCTGGACCCATTGGTCAGCCAATACAATGTCAGCCCGAAACTGAGCCATTCGGGGAACCCGATTGAGTCTGCACAGATTCCCGAACGTCTGGCCGAGTGGATTCAAAAACCTCAAGCCTGGTTTAAGTTTGTCGTGGCGACCCCAGCTGATGTCGACGAAGTGATTGCGC
>JBEGJL010000343.1:0-4040 GCA_041184605.1 Pseudomonadota bacterium | reverse complement strand
GCCCCAATCGAGCGCGAAGACCCGGGCGACCAGCATCGATCCGCCAGCAAGGCAGGCAAGGCCCGCGGCTAGGATCGCCCAGAACCGGCCTCCCTCGGGCAGCAGGGCGGCCAGCGCCTCGATCGCACGGGCGCCTAGCAGACCGCTGATCCCGCCCATCCCGGCGGGCAGCGAGCCACCAGGCCCGGTAAACACCAGGGCCATGACCGTACCCAGCAGTGCCATGGCGAACAGCAGCACGCCAATCGGGCGCCACCAGGCATGATCGGCATGGGGCAGGTCGGCATCCTCTTCCTCGACCAGCCGCCACAGCTTGCGCGCGCCGACATAGAGCAAGGGCAGAAACAAGATCGAGATCGGGCCGAACAGGAATAGCACGCGTTCAGCCACCCAGGCCCCGACTGTGCCCATCCAGTTGGCCGGCGGGCCAGCCGCCGCGGTCGAGCCGGAGGGATCGGTCTGGTGATAGCTGACCAGCGCCAGCGCCAGGAACACCATCCCGGCCAGCAGCAAACCGGCACCGCCGATCTCGGCCGCGCGGCGCGCGGCGCGGCGCAGCGTGGCGCGCCAGTTGACCTGCGCGCCGCGGCTTCCCGCGTTGACTGCCCCTGTAGCCATCTCGCTTCCCTTCGTTCGGCGGCCTTAATGCGCCTGCCGATGACTCCGCGTCAAGAATCCATGGAAATCGGGCGAGTCGCTTCAGCGCAAAAAGGCATCGATAGCCGCCCACCGCGGCCATTTGAGCCGACGGTTGGCCGCTTTGCTCATCCCGCCCAGCGCAATCACCGGCACTGGCGATCGGCTGGCCAGCAGGCGGAAGCGCAGCGTGCCCAGCGCCTTGGCGCCGGGATGTGACCGGGTTGGGAACACGGGCGAAAGCAACACGGCTTGTGCCCCGCTTACCCGGCGCAGCTCGCGCAACGAATGGGCTGTAGCCAAGGTTGCTTTGCGATCCGCGCCATAGGACCCATCCGCTCCCCACCGCCGCGCTTGCCTGGCAGTGCCGGAAAGGATCGCGGCAATCCCGCGCGCTCGGGCAATCCGGGCCAAAGCCTTCCACCGCGCGTGGCGGTCCCCTTCCGCAAGGTGGTAATGCCGAAACACGAAACCGCTGCCGCGCGGCAGTTGCCTGAGCTGGCGTTCCAGCACCGCATCATTGCGGGCGTCACTCAATAGCCAGATTTGGGGCAAGGGCTTCATTTGCGGCACGGCATCGCTATAGCACCGCGCCATGACCGATCCAGCCACCGCGCTCGCAGACATTACCGACCGCATCGCCCGCACCGCACAGATCGCCGGTCGCAAGGCTGACGAGGTGACACTGATCGCCGTCAGCAAGACCCATCCGGCCGAGCGGATCGCTCCGCTGATCGCTGCCGGCCAGCGCACGTTCGGTGAAAACCGGGTGCAGGAAGCGGCGGAGAAGTGGCCTGCCTTGCGCGAAGCCAATCCTGACATTGCGCTGCACCTGATCGGCCAGCTGCAATCAAACAAGGCCGAAGATGCGGTCGCCTTGTTTGACTGCATCCATTCGCTCGACCGGCCTTCGCTGGTCAGCGCGCTGGCCAAGGCGATGGACAGAACCGCTCGGCAAGTGCCGTGCTTCGTACAGGTCAATATCGGCGCGGAAGAGCAGAAGGGTGGTTGTGCAATTGCTGACCTGCCGGGCCTGTTGGCCGAAGCGGCAGCGGCGCAGATTCCGGTGATCGGGCTGATGTGCGTGCCCCCGGTGGGGATCGAGGCGGCGCCGTTCTTCGCCCTGCTCGACAAGCTGGCGCGCGATCACGGTCTGGCCGGCCGATCGATGGGAATGAGCGACGATTTCGAAACCGCGATCATGCTGGGGGCAACCCATGTGCGCGTCGGTTCGGCCTTGTTCGGCGCGCGCGGCTGACCTAGCCTGACCTCCAAGGCGGCAGAGCGACCGCCACGGAGGATCATGGGCGACATCAGCAGCGAACATCCTGGTGACAGTTTCAAGGAATGGATTCCCGCCGGCTGGCCCGCGCGCAGCCTGGCCGAGTGCGAGGCAATTCTCTGCGCCCCGGGTGCCAAGTTCGAATATGAAACCATCGATATCCGCGGTGTGCCAACCCGCGTGTGGAAGAATGCGCCGGAAAACCTGGCGGCGCTCGCCCGCCTTGGCCGCTCGCACAGCGATGCGACGTTCCTGATCTACGAGGATGAGCGGGTAACTTACGAAGCCTGGTTCCGGGCTGTGGCGGCCTTTGGCCGGCACCTGCAATCGCTGGGCGTGCAAAGGGGTGATCGGGTTGCCTTGGCAATGCGTAACCTGCCCGAATGGCCAGTGGTGTTCTTCGCCGCCGTTACCATCGGCGCGATCTGCGTGCCCCTCAATGCCTGGTGGACCGGGCCGGAACTGGCCTATGGCCTCGCCCATTCCGGAGCGAAGGTGCTGGTTTGCGATGGCGAGCGGCTTGACCGGGTCGCCCCGCATCGCCCTGAACTGCCCGATCTGGCGCAGGTGATCGTTTCGCGATGCGATCCCGTACCGACCGGCGTTACTGCGCTGGAAAGCGTGATCGGTCCCTCGTCGAACTGGGCCCAGTTGCCCGATCAGGATTTGCCCGACGTCGCCATCGCACCGGATGATGATGCAACCATCCTCTACACCTCGGGCACGACCGGGAACCCCAAGGGGGCACTGGGCACGCACCGCAACTTCGTCACCAACATCCTCTCCAGCGCCTATGGTGCCGCGCGGCAGGTCCTGCGGCGGGGCGAGCCACTGCCCGAACCGGCGCGCAAGGTGCTGTTGACGGTGATCCCGCTGTTCCACGCGACGGCCTGCTCTGCGACCATGATGGGGGCGATCGCCGCCGGTCACACCATGATCTTCATGTACAAGTGGGAGCCGGAGAAGGCTTTCCAGATCATCGAGCGCGAGAAGGTCAATTCAACCGGCGGCGTGCCGACCATCGCCTGGCAGTTGATCGAACACCCGGCGCGTGAGAAGTATGATCTCTCCTCGATCGAGGCGATCGCCTATGGCGGCGCGCCTTCCGCGCCCGATCTGGTCCGGAAGATCCGCGAAGTGTTCGGGGCGCTGCCCGGCAATGGCTGGGGGATGACCGAAACCACGGCCACCGTGACGGGGCTTTCGGCGGAGGACTACCTCAACCGCCCGACCAGCTGCGGCCCGCCGGTTGCCGTCGCCCGGCTCAAGGTCCTCGACGATGACGGCAAGGAACTTCCGCCGGGCCAGATCGGGGAGCTATATGCCTCCGGCCCGATGATCGTGAATGGCTATTGGAACAACCCCGAGGCCACGGCCGCGACCTTCATCGATGGCTGGGTCCGCACTGGCGACCTGGCCTGGCTCGATGATGAAGGCTTTTGCTACATCGCCGACCGGGCCAAGGACATCGTGATCCGCGGCGGCGAGAACATCTATTCGTCCGAGGTCGAGAACGTGCTTTACGATCACCCCGCAGTGATGGATGCGGCGGTCGTCGGCATTGCGCACCGCACCCTGGGCGAGGAGCCCGCGGCGGTGGTCCACCTGACGCCGGGCCAGTCGGCCAGCGAGGCCGAGCTGCAGGCCTGGGTGCGCGAACGGCTGGCCGCGTTCAAGGTCCCGGTCCGGATCCTGTTCTATCCGGAAACCCTGCCGCGCAACGCCAATGGCAAGATCCTCAAGAAGGACCTCAAGGCGCTGTTCGATTAGCCTTTGTGGCCGACCAGTTCGTCACCCTGAAGGGTAACAACGTGGAGCAGGTTGGTTGCGCCCGGCGTGCCAAAGGGTACGCCAGCCAAGGCAATCAGCTTTGATCCGGCTGTGCCGAAACCGTGGCGCAGGGCCATGCGCTTGCCCTTGCCGATCATCTCTTCAAAGCTGCCGATGTCCTTGGTGGTAACCGCGTGCGCGCCCCACAGCAGCGCCAGCTTGCGGGCAATCTTCTGCGAAGGCGTCAGCACCAGCATCGGCGCGGCCGGCCGCTCGCGCGCCACGCGGCGCGCCGTGCTGCCTGATCCGGTGAACACGATCACGCCCGCGATCGGCAGCGATTCCGCAATCG
>JBEGJL010000342.1:0-5161 GCA_041184605.1 Pseudomonadota bacterium | reverse complement strand
CGATAGATGGCCGCGACCGATTCCGCGCGATCGGCGCGGCCGGCAAGCCCGTAAACGGTCTCGGTCGGCAGGGCGACGAGGTGACCAGCGCGCAATTCCGCAGCAGCCAGCGCGATCCCGGCAGGGTCGGCGGCATGAACTTGTGCGGCTTCGTGCTTGTCGGCCATGCACCTCCCGCTATAGGCGGAATGCTGCAAAGCCAAGGGAAAGCAAGAGAGCGCCATGGATTTCACTGCCCCGACCGCCGATCAAGTCCTCGCCATTCGCGTCAATGCCGGGATTGACGGGCTGGCCGCCCATCCGCGTTTCGCCGCCGCCAGCCCCGACATGGTCGAAGCCATCGTCGAAGGGATCGGTCTGTTCGCCGCCGGCGAATTTGCGCCGCTGAACCGCAAGGGCGATCTGGAAGGGGCCAAGCTGACCAACGGGACGGTGACCCTGCCGGAAGGGTTTGCCGAAGCCTACCGCGCCTATGTCGAGCAGGGCTGGAACGCGGTGGCGGGTGACGAGGCCCACGGCGGGCAAGGCCTGCCCTTCACGCTTGCGGCCAATGTGCTGGAGAACCTGGGCGCGGCCAACATGGCCTTTTCGTTGCTGCCGATGCTGACGGTCGGCGCGATCGAGGCGCTGGCGCACCATGGCAGCCCGGCGCAGCAGGCGCTGTACCTGCCAAGGCTGGTGAGCGGCGAATGGTCGGGCACGATGAACCTGACCGAACCGCAAGCCGGATCGGACGTGGGCGCGCTGCGCACCACCGCGGCCCCGCGCGGCGACGGCACCTGGGCAATCAAGGGCACCAAGATCTACATCACCTGGGGCGAGCATGATCTGGCGGGCAATATCATCCACCTGGTCCTCGCGCGCACGCCGGGCGCTCCGGCCGGGAGCCGGGGCATCTCGCTGTTCGTGGTCCCCAAGTATCACGTGAGGCCGGACGGCTCGCTCGGTCCGCGCAATGACCTGCGCTGCGTTTCGATCGAACACAAGCTGGGCATCATGGCGAGCCCAACCTGCGTGATGAGCTTTGGCGACAATGACGAATGCATTGGCGAACTGATTGGGCATGAAAACGAAGGCCTGAAGGCGATGTTCACGATGATGAACTCGGCCCGGATCAACGTTGGCAACCAGGGTGTGCAGATCGCCGAGCGCGCGCTCCAACAGGCCCGGCACTATGCCCGCGAACGCATCCAGTCCGCCCGTGCCGGCGGATCGAGCCGCGAGCCGGTGGCGATCATCGAGCATCCCGACGTGCGCCGGATGATCCTGCGGATGCGGGCGCTGACCGAAGGGTCGCGCGCCCTGCTCTATTACACTGCCGGGCAGGTCGATCGCGGCGCGCTGGGTGACAACGCCGCGCAGTTGCGCGCCGATTGCCTGGTGCCGATGCTCAAGGCCTGGGGCACCGACATCGGCTGCGAAGTGGCCAGCCTGGGCGTGCAGATCCACGGCGGGATGGGCTTTGTTGAGGAAACCGGCGCGGCCCAGCATTATCGCGATGCCCGGATCGCGCCGATTTATGAAGGCACCAACGGGATCCAGGCGGCTGACCTGGTCACCCGCAAGCTGGGCTATGAACAAGGCGGCGTCCTGGCGTCGCTGTTCCATGACATCGCGCCGGACTGCGGTGATGCCCCCGAACTGGCCGCACTGGCCGCAGACTGTGCAGCGGTCGCAAAGTGGATGGCGGAAGAAGCTAGCCTTGATGACCGGCTGGCAGGCAGCGTTCCGTTCTGCACGATGAGCGCGGTGGCCGTGGCCGGCTGGCAGTTGCAGCGACAGGCCCGGGCGCTGGCGGGTGAAGATAGCCCGCAGGCCAAGGCCAAGGCGGTGGTTGCGCAATACTTCGCGCGGCATATCGCCACCGAAGCGCGCGGCCTGAAGGCGCAGGCCACAGCCGGCGCGGACCTGCTTTATGCGCTTGATGCCGAGGCGCTGGCCGGATGAACGACCAGGGTGACCCCCTGGCCCGGATTGCCGATGCGCTGGAGCGGCTGGCAGGCAGCCTGCCCGCGATGCCCGACTGGACCCGCGCCCCGGCCTATGTCTGGGAACGGAACGGTGCACGGGCGGTCGGCAATATGACGGCCCCATCGCTTGCCCTGCTGAAGGGGATCGATGCCCAGAAGGCGCTGGTGACCGCCAATGTCGCGCGCCTAGCCGCTGGCCACGCCGCGCATGACATGCTGCTGTGGGGATCGCGCGGGATGGGCAAATCGGCCCTGCTGCGGGCCAGCGTCATCGCCGCGCAAGAGCGGGATCCGGCCTCGCTTGCGCTGGTGCAGGTTGCGCCCGATGCCTTTGCCGCCCTGCCCCGCCTGTTCGCGGCGTTGGGGGCCCAGCAGCGCCGGTTCCTGGTCTTCATTGACGACCTGGGTTTTGCCGATGGCGACAGCGAAGGCCCGCGCCTCCTGCGATCGTGGCTGGAAGGCGGGGTGGATGCGCGGCCGGCCAATGTCCGGCTGGCCGTTACGGCCAACCGCCGCGCGATCGTGCCGCGCCATGCGGCGGAGCAGGACGATCCGATCAACCCGCGCGACGCGGTGGATGACAAGCTGGCCCTGGCCGACCGGTTTGGCCTGTCGATCGGGTTCCACGCTTGCAGCCAGGACGATTACCTGGCGATCGTTTCCGGTTATTGCGCCAGCCATGGACTGAGCTGGGATCAGGGCGAGGCGCTGGAATGGGCCAAGCGCCGCGGTGCCCGCTCGGGCCGCGTCGCCTGGCAATTCGTGACCGAACTGGCCGGGCGGGCCGGCCAGTCGCTCTAGGTCTTACTGGCTGGCGCCGGTCTGCTTGAACCCGGCGCGGTACTGCGCCTCCATATTGCCGTCCAGCTCACGCTGGGCTGGCATACGCGCTGTGACTACCGGCCGCACAGCCGGTCCTGCCGCTGCACCCGGCGCGCTAACTCGCCAGATCATGCCGCCGGTGTCATCGCTGACCAGCAGGGCGCCGGTCTTGTCAAACGCCACCCAGGTCGGTCGGCCGCGGGTTTCCTTGTTTCCGCTCAGGAAGCCGGTCAGCACCGGGATCGGCTTGCCCTGCGGATTGCCGTTGGCATCAAAGGCCACGAAGACCACGTCATAGCCGGTCAGCGGTTCGCGGTTCCACGAACCGTGGCGAGCGATGAAGGCACCATTGGTAAAGGCCGGGCCCATCTTTTCGCCCCCGCGCACGAAGGCCAGACCGAGCGGCGCCATGTGCGAGCCGAGGCCAAACTCGGGCTTGCGGACATATTCGTCGATATAGTCTGGCGGGATTCCGACGACGCGATCGTCGTCATACTTCTTCCAATAGATCCACGGCCAGCCATAATGGGCGCCGACCGGCACGTTGGTCAGGTAATCGGGCACAAGGTCCGGACCGAGCATGTCGCGCTCGTTGACCACCGCCCAGAGTTCACCAGTCGAGGGATTCCAGTCCATCCCGTTGGCATTGCGCAGGCCCTGGGCAAACTGGCGCGCCCGCAGCGTTTTGAGATCAAGTTCCCAGATTGCAGCGCGGCCCTTTTCGATCTCAAAGCCCTTTTCGGCAATGTTCGAGGCCGAACCAACGGCGACATAAAGCTTTGCCCCATCGGCGCTCAGCACCAGGTTGCGCATCCAGTGGTTGCCGGCCGCCGGCAGGTCCATCAGCTTCTTCGGCGCGCCGCTCAGCGTGGTATCGCCCAGCTGGTAGGGGAACGAGAGGACGGCATTGTGGTTGGCCACGTAAAGCGTGCCATCACGCCAGCCGAGACCCGAGGGCGAAGCGAGGCCATTGCCCTGGCGCAGGACATGGCGTTCTTCCGCCTTGCCATCGCCATTTGCGTCACGCAGCAGCACCAGCCGGTCTGGCGAACCTTTTTGAGCCCCCGCCCCGCCCATCAGGAACTTGGCAACCAGTGCCTCCAGCCCATTGCCGAGGTTGCCCTTGGGCGCATCGGTTTCGGCCGCAATGACGTCGCCATTGGGCAGAACCAGGATGACCCGGGGATGATGCAAACCTTCGGCAAAGCGGTTTACCACCAGCCCCTTTGCGGCGGTCGGCGCTTCTCCAGCCGCCCAGCCAATCGGCTTGGCGATGCGGATCGAGGGGAAATGCTCCACCTTCGGTTCGACGATCAGCGGATCGCGGCCAGACAGTTCATCGGGCGTATGTTCCGACGGGGTTGGACGCGTCAGGACATAGCCGAGGCCAAACAGGACGACGAGGACGGCGAGGCTGCCAAACAGCCACTTGCGGGTTCTGGACATGGCGCGACTGATAAGCGGCCAAAGCCGCGACGACAATGGACCTTTTGACGGGGGTCTTTTGGAGCTGGCGCCTTTGCCCTATGGCGGGGCCATGTTTGCCTTCGCGCCCGATCCCAACCAGCCCAAGTCCGAACTCTATGCCGAGCTGGTGGAGGCGGCGCAGGCGCTGGTCCATGCGGAGCCGGACGGCATGGCAAACATGGCCAACCTGGCGGCGCTGATCTGGCAATTCCTGCCACGGCTGAATTGGGCCGGGTTCTATCGCACGGTCGATGGCAACCTGGTGCTCGGCCCGTTCCAGGGCAAGCCGGCCTGCATCCGGATTGCCGCGGGCCAGGGCGTCTGTGGCGCGGCGCTGGTGAGTGGCGCGACGCAGCTTGTCCCCGATGTTCATGCCTTTCCCGGCCACACATTGCCTGCGATGCAGCCAGCCGTTCGGAACTGGTCGTGCCGGTCTGGCGCGACGGGCAGGTGATCGCGGTGATTGATCTCGACAGCCCAGAACCGGCCCGGTTCGATGCCGAAGATGCCGCCGGGATCGAAGCCCTGGCCCGGGCAATCGCCCCGGCAATCTGACCGCTCCGAAACGGGACAGATTGAATACAAGCGGCTGAACCAGCTTGGTTTTCCGCGCGATTTAATGCTAAACCGTTGATTAAAGCCGGGACATGCCCCGGCGGGTCAAGGGGTCGCTATGGTTTTGCGTGTGAACGCGCTTCGTCTAGTTTTGGCTATTGGGCTGGTCGGACCAACCCCGGTTCTGGCCAGGGAGCCCGCAATGGATGCCGAAGGCCGCGTATTCGGTGATACCATCGACGATCCGCTGCCGGAATGGAAACAGCCGCCGCTGCCACCAGTGCCGTCCAGCTACAGCGCACCGCCGCTCGACCAGCGTGCGATGCAACGCTCTGCCTGGGAAGAGG